>NZ_JBEOSF010000010.1:0-227062 GCF_040302725.1 Kitasatospora sp. NPDC097605
CGGGGCGGTGGCGGACCCGCAGGCCGGTGATCTCGACGCCGAGCGGCCCGTCGGCGGCGGGCGGGAGCGGGAGCGGGTCGGCCGGGTCGGTGGTTCCGGGCAGCCGGGTTGGCGATCATATGATGTGCCCGATCATGGGCCGGGTGGCCCACGCGCGACACGGGGGGAACCACATGTTCGGCATCATCAGACCCTGCCGCCACCGCCTCTCCGAGCGGTTGCAGGCGAGCTGGATGGCCCACCTCTGCGGGCTCTGCCTGGCCCTGCGGGACGACCACGGGCAGTTGGCGCGCACCGCCACCAACTACGACGGGCTGATCATCTCGGTGCTGGTCGAGGCCCAGGCCACCGCCGGCGACGGCGCCGGACGGCGGACCGCGGGGCCGTGCCCGCTGCGCGGCATGCGGACGGCCTCGGTCGCGCGGGGCGAGGGCGCCAAGCTGGCGGCCGCCGTCTCGCTGGCGCTCGCCTCGGTGAAGATCCGCGACCACGTCGAGGACCGGGACGGCGTCTTCGCCCGGCGGCCGGTGGCGGCGGGCGCCCGGGCGGTCACCCGGCGCTGGGACCGCAAGAGCGCGGGCAGCGCCTCGGTGGTCGGCTTCGACACCGCCGTCCTGCTGGACGCGGCCGCCCGGCAGGGGGAGCTGGAGCGCGCGCTGCCGGCCGGCGGCTCGCTGCTGCTGGTCACCGAGCCCACCGAGACCGCCACCGCCGCCGCGTTCGCGCACACCGCCGCACTGGCCGGCCGGCCCGGCAACGCGGCGCCGCTGGCCGAGGCCGGGCGGCTGTTCGGCCGGCTCGCGCACCTGCTGGACGCCGCCGAGGACGAGCAGGCGGACGCCGCGAGCGGGGCCTGGAACCCGCTGACCGCGACCGGCACCGACCGCGCCGAGGCCGAACGGCTCTGCCGGGACGCCGTGCACGGCATCCGGCTCGCGCTGCGGGACGTCGAACTGGCCGACCGCACGCTGGTGCACGTCCTGCTCGCGCACGAGACCGAGCGCGCCGTCGAGCGGGTCTTCGGCCACCCCGGCCACACCGCCTGCCGGGTCGGGGCCGAGGGCGGCGACGGCGCCCCGCTGGCCGCCAACCCGTATCAGGCACCGCCGCAGCACGACCCGAACCAGGCCCCGCCGCAGCACCCCGGCGCGCCGATCCCGCCGTGGGTCCCGCAGGGCCCCGGCTTCACCCCGCCCGGCGGCCCGCCGCCCAACCGCCGCAACCTGCTGGCCGGTTGCGCGCTCTGGGCGCTGATGGGCTGCACCTGCCAGCTGCTCTGCTGCGAGCACGACCACCCGTTCACCGGCGAGCGCCGCGAGGGCTTCTGCGCCCGGCACGACTGCTGCGACTGCGGCAACTGCTGCGACGCCTGCCAGTGCTGCGGGGAGGGCTCCGACTGCTGCAGCGGCTGCTGCGACTGCGGAGACTGCAGTTGCGGCTGCGACTGCTGACCGGCCGCGCACACCCTCAGGTGGAGCCGGCCCCCGGTCCGACGGCGCTCCGGCGGCCGGGCCGGCTCCCCCTCGCGGCGTACCGGCGGTCCCCCGGCGGAGCGACGTGCCGGGGCCCACGCCGAACCTAACGTGACGTCATGTCGAAGAACCGACGGTGGCGTTCCGCCGCCCTGACGATCGTGTCCACCACCCTGGTCCTGGCCCTGGCCGGTCCGGCCACCGCCGCGACCGGCGCCGTTGCCGAGGGCCCCCCCGGCACCAGCAGCACCGCCGGCCAGGCCAGGCCGTACGTTCCCGCACCGACCGCGCACCGCCCGATCGGCACGACCTCGGCCCACCTGGTCGACCCCGGCAGGCCCGACCCCTGGCGTGCCGACGCACCGGCCCGCGAGCTGATGGTCACCTTCTGGTACCCCGCGAACTCGCCCCGCGGCGCCCACGCGCCCTATGTGTCCAAGGAGTTGTCCCGGGCGCTGTACGGCCTTGAGCAGCCCGCCGCGCTCCGGACCCATGCCGTGGCCGACGCCCGCCCGGCCGCCGGCCGGCACCCGCTGATCCTGCTCTCCGCCGGCTTCGGCATGAGCCGCACCTCGCTCACCGCCCTCGGCGAGGAGTTCGCCTCCCGGGGCTACGCGGTGGCCGCCGTCGACGCCACCTACGAGACCTCGGTGGAGTTCCCGGGCGGCCGCATCGAGTCCTGCCTGGCCTGCGGACAGGAGGGCAGCGACCCGGAGTTCGGCGCCAAGTCCTCCCGTGCCCGGGCCTCCGACCTGCGCTTCGTGCTCGACCGGCTCACCGCGCCCGGGCGCGGCGGCCCGGTCCGCGGCCTGACCGTGGACGCCTCCCGGATCGGCGCCGCCGGGCACTCGCTCGGCGGGGCGGCCGCCCTGGAGGCGATGCGCGAGGACCCGCGGATCAAGGCCGCCGCCAACCTGGACGGCAGCATCTGGATCCCGGCCGGCGACGACACCGGGCGCCCGGCCCTGCTGTTCAGCGCCGGAGTCGGCGCCTCACCGGAGGCCACCCAGAACTGGGAGGACAACTGGAAGCGCTTCACCGGCCCCCGCTACTGGGTGGACCTGTCCACCGCCGGGCACCTGTCGTTCTCCGACGATCACTGGCTGGTCGACAACCTCGGCCTGCGTGACCAACTGACGCCGGAGGCCTACCGGGAGAACTTCGGCACCATCGACGGCAACCGCGCGCTGGCCGCCACCCGCGCCTACCTGGGCGCGTTCTTCGACCGGCACCTGCGCGGCCGTCCGGCCCCGCTGCTCGACCGGCCCTCGCCCGCCTTCCCCGAGGTCCGCTTCACCAAGTAGCCCGCCGGGCACCGCGGTTCGATTCGAGTCGCCCGTCCGCGCGCCACGCTGCCAGAGCGGCAGCACCGCGACGCGCGCGGCCGGGCGGCGCTCATCCCTCACGGCCCGGCACCACCGCGGTGCGGCGGTCCGCCGCCAGCGAGTCCTCCAGCCGGGCCAGCAGCACCCGGAACCGGTCCGCGTCCTCGGCCGTCATCCGGCCGCCGTCCACCGGGGCCCGCACGCCCCGGTCCCCCGTCGTTCCCTCGTTCATGGCCCGACCGTACGGCGTGACGATCAACACCGGATAAACGGAACGCCGGCCGCGGTTCAGGCCCGGCCGAGCACCCGGTCCACGGTGATCTCGATGACCACCCGGTCCGGGTTCACCCGCGGCTCGCGGTAGCGCTCGGTGTACCGCCGCTCCGCCTCGGCCACCGCCTCCGGCGCGTCCCGGACCACGGCCACGCCCTCCAGCGTCGACCAGCGCGCCCGGTCCACCTGGCAGACCGCCACCCGTTGCCCGGCCTCCCCGGCCGCCAGCACATTGCGCACCTTGCGGCTGGTGCGGCTGCTGATCACCCGCGCGATGCCGTGCTCCGGCTCGAACGTCACCCCCACCGGCACCACGTGCGGCGACCCGTCCGGCCGCCGGGTGGTCAGGGTGGAGATGTGCCGCTCCCGCCAGAAGGCGAGGAAGGCGTCGTCGAGCGCGCGCGGGTCATGGGCCATGCCCGCGATCGTACGTGCCCGGGCCCGGCGGCCGACCGCCGGGCCCGGGACACGGGCCGGTCCCCGGGGGCGCCGGGCTCAGTGGCCGCGGGCGATCCACTCCGGCAGGGCCGGGGCCTCGGCGCCGATGGTGGTCGGGTCGCCGTGGCCGGTGCGCACCACCGTCTCCGCGGGCAGCGTGAGCAGCCGCTCGCGGATGGAGTCGATGATGGTCGGGAAGTGCGAGAACGAGCGGCCGGTGGCGCCCGGGCCGCCGTGGAAGAGGGTGTCGCCGGTGAACACCGTGCCGAGGTCCGGGGCGTAGAGGCAGACCGCGCCCGGGGCGTGGCCGGGCGTGTGCAGGACGGTCAGCCCGGTGCCGGCGACCTCGATCCGCTGCCCGTCGGCGAGCTCGCCGTCGGGGAGGCGGTCGGGGTGGGTGAGCTTCCACAGCGGCAGGTCGTCCGGGTGGAGCAGGATCGGCGCGCCGGTGCGCGCGGCCAGCTCCGGGGCGGCGTCGATGTGGTCGTTGTGCGCGTGGGTGGAGACGACGGCGAGCAGCCGGCGCCCGCCGAGCGCCTGCTCGATCGCGGCGGCGTCGTGGGCCGCGTCGATCACCACGGCCTCGGTGTCGTCGCCGACGATCCAGACGTTGTTCTCCACCTCCCAGCTGCCGCCGTCGAGTTCGAAGGTGCCGGCGGTGACGAGCCGGTCGACGCGCAGGGTTCCCCCGCTCACAGGACCACCACCGAGCGGAGCACGTCGCCGTGGTGCATGCGCTCGAACGCCTGCTCCACCGCGTCGAGCCCGATGGTCTCGCTGACGAAGGCGCCGAGGTCCAGGCGGCCCTGGAGGTAGAGGTCGATCAGCATGGGGAAGTCCCGGGAGGGCAGGCAGTCGCCGTACCAGGAGGACTTCAGCGCGCCGCCGCGCCCGAACACGTCGAGCAGCGGGAGCTCCAGCTTCATCTCCGGGGTCGGCACGCCGACCAGGACGACGGTGCCGGCCAGGTCGCGGGCGTAGAAGGCCTGCTGGTACGTCTCCGGGCGGCCGACCGCCTCGACGACCACGTCCGCGCCGTGGCCGCCGGTCAGCTCGCGGATCGCCTCGACCGGGTCGGTGGACTTGGAGTTGACGGTGTGGGTGGCGCCCAGCTTCTCGGCGGTGGCGAGCTTGCGGTCGTCGATGTCCACCGCGATGATCTTCGACGCGCCGGCCAGCCGCGAGCCCAGCACGGCCGCGCCGCCGACCCCGCCGCAGCCGATCACCGCGACCGTGTCACCGCGACCCACGTTGCCGGTGTTGATCGCGGCGCCGATGCCCGCCATCACGCCGCAGCCGAGCAGCCCGGCGACGGCCGGGTCGGCGGCCGGGTCCACCTTGGTGCACTGGCCGGCGGCGACCAGGGTCTTCTCGGCGAACGCGCCGATGCCCAGCGCCGGGGACAGCTCGGTGCCGTCCAGCAGCGTCATCCGCTGCTTCGCGTTGTGGGTGTTGAAGCAGTACTGGGAGCGCCCGCGCTTGCAGGCGCGGCACTGGCCGCAGACCGCGCGCCAGTTGAGGACCACGAAGTCGCCGGGCGCGACCTCGGTGACGCCCTCGCCGACCGTCTCCACGATGCCCGCGGCCTCGTGGCCGAGCAGGAACGGGAACTCGTCGTTGATCCCGCCCTCGCGGTAGTGCAGATCGGTGTGGCACACGCCGCAGGCCTGGATCCGCACCACCGCCTCGCCCGGCCCGGGGTCGGGCACGACGATGGTCGTCACCTCCACGGGCGCGCCCTTGGCGCGTGCGATCACTGCCTTGACCTGCTGGGCCATCCGTTCCACCTCCGTCGGCCGGTGCCGCTCTGCACCGGCGTGACCTGCGTCGACGCGGTCGGTCGACACGAGTCGGGTGACTCGCCCACGAAGCGTAGCGCCCGGCCCGGCGGAGGGTCGGGGAGCGTCCCGGGTGATCCGGCTCACCGGGGACGCTCGCCGCGGCGCCCACCCCGGGGGCGCGCTGCGGGGCGCACGGCCACCGTCGAGCGCCCCCGGCTGCCACTGCGCCCTCACCATGCCCTCGGTGCCCGGGCGTTGGCTGGATTCCACGCTGACGGCGGCCCGTCGTCCACGTACGGTCGGAGCGGAACCCGGCCCCTCCGGCGCACCGTCGGCCACCCCGCCCGTCCCCCGCGCACCACCCGGATCCATCCCCCCGCAGGCCGCCCGTGCGGCCACCGCCCTGGAGTCTGGAGAACGGATGACCGCCGATCACAGTGCCACCGGTGCCGGAACCGGTACCGCCCCGCACCCCGGCACGGCCCCGGCCGCGCTGCCGCCGCTGCACTGCCTGCGCCTGCTCGAACCCGGCCCGCCCCGACTGGCCGCCCTGCCCACCGGCACCCCGGTCTGGCTGGTCAGCCGGCACACCGACGTCCGACAGGTGCTCACCGACCCGCGCCTGGGCCGCGCCCCGCTCTACGCGCCGGACGCCCCGCCGGTCACCCGCGCCCCCAACCTGCTCGACGACCCGACCGCGCTGCTCAACATCGACGGCGTCGAGCACCAGCGGCTGCGCCGCACCGTGCAGCGCGCCTTCACCCCGCGCGCGATCGCCCGCTGGCGCCCCTGGGTGGCCTCGGTCGTCGACGGGCTGATCGACGAGCTGATCGAGCAGGGCTCGCCCGCCGACATCGTCGCCGCCTACACCCGTCCGCTGCCGGTCGCCGTGATCAGCCGGCTGATGGGCCTGGACCTGCTCGACAGCAAGCGGCTCGAACACTGGAGCGACCACGCCCTGGCCACCACGGCGTACCCGCCGCAGGCCATCCGCGCCGCGATGGAGGAGTTCGCCGGCTTCGGCACCGAGGTCATCGCCGAGCGCCGCGCCGCGCCCGGCGACGACCTGGTCAGCGGACTGCTCGCGGCCGCCGACGACACCCCCGGGATCACCGAGGAGCAGATCGTCACGCTGGTCATCGGCCTGGTGGTGGCCGGGCACGAGACCACCATGACCTCGCTCGGCAACGCCCTGGTCTACCTGCTCGGCGAGGGCCGGGACGCCTGGCGGCAGCTGGCCGCCGACGAGCAGAGCGCGGCCGCCGCCACCGAGCAGCTGCTGCGCGCCGTCCCGCTGGGCGACGCCGACGTGCTGCCCGGCCTGCTGCGGCGGGCGGTCGAGGACGTCGAGATCGGCGGGGTGCGGATCCCCGCCGGGAGCGTGGTCGCCGCCGACGTCGGCGCCGCCAACAGCGACCCGGCGGTGTTCACCGGGGACCTGCTGACCGAGCTGTTCTCCCCGCTCGCCGCGTCGAGCTACACCTTCGGCGCCGGGCCGCACCACTGCCTGGGCGCCTGGCTGGCCCGGATGGAACTGGAGCTCGCCCTGCACCGGCTGGCCCGCCGGCTGCCCGCGCTGCGGCTCACCGCGCCGCAGGACGCCATCGAGTGGCGGCGCGGCCTGCTGACCCGCAGCCCGCAGCGCCTCCAGGTCGCGTGGTGACGGGCCGCGACACGGCCGGGACCGCCCCCGAGGTGATCGTCCAGGTCGACCGCGACCGGTGCATCGGCTCGGGCATGTGCGCGCTGACCGCGCCCGGCTCGCTGGCGCTCGGCGCCGACGGCCTCGCCCGGCCGCTGCGCGAACAGCCGACCGGCGCCGCCGGGGAACCGCTCACCCCGGAGCTGGCCGACGCCGTCGACTACTGCCCGGTCGAGGCGCTCACCCTGTACGGCGCCCGCGACGGGCGCCGGATCAGCCCGGCCGGCTGACCCTCCGTCGGCGCCGCGCCCCGTCCGGCGCGGCGCCGGCGACACCGGCGGCACCGGGGGTTCAGCCGAGCGCCGCCAGGGCGTTCCTGACCTCCGTCGCCGGGTCGCCCTCGTGGTAGGGGCGCTCGCTGTCCTCGATGTGGTCCAGGAACTCCTGGTAGCGCAGCGCGTAGCCGAGGTGGACCAGCGGGCCGGCCAGCTCCAGCGCCCGCTCGGGTGCGCAGCCCGGCACCCGCTCGCGCCAGGCCCGCGCCCACACCCCGGCCAGCTGGGCCCACCGCTCGTCGTCCACGAAGGCGCGCGGCCGCCACCCGTCGGCCACCGGGTGGCCGAGGCAGGCGTCGGCGTAGTCGATGACGACCGGCCCGCCGTCGCCGCCGTCGCCGTCGCCGGAGCGCCAGTTCCCGGGGTGGAAGTCGCCGTGCACCACGGTCTCCGGCAGCCCGCACGCGGTCAGCTCCTCGACCAGGGCCGGCAGCCGCGCGGCCAGCGCCCGGGCGGCGGCCAGCTCCTCGGCCGTCAGCTCCGCCCCGGCGGCGAGCCGGTCGAGCAGCGCGGGCACGGCGGCGGCCAGCGCGCGCGGGGTGCGGTCGCGCAGCCCGGCGGCGGCGGCCCGGCCGTCGGCCGCGAGCGCCGCCTGGGCGGCGACCAGCCGGGGCACGACGTCCGCCACCTCCGCCTCCGACGGGCCCCAGCAGTCCTCGCCTGGCACCTCGTCGAGCAGCACCCGCCCGTGCGCCGGGTCGGCGGCGAGCACCACCGGCACCAGGGCCGGGTCGGCGGCGCCGAACAGCGCGATCGCCTCCGCCTCCCGGGCGTTGAACGCCGGGTTGACCACCTTCAGCCAGGCCGGGCCGGCCGCCGTCGGCAGCCGGAACAGCCCGGACAGGTTCCAGCTGCGGACCTGCTCGGCGCGCCCGGTGACGGGCCGTCCGGCCGACGTCAGCGCCCGCTCCGCCCAGTCCACGGCCGCCCGCAGCCCCTCCGGCGTGGCCCAGCCGGCCCGCCGCTCGGCCGGCCCCAGCAGCGCCGCGGTCCCGGCGTCCGGCTGCCGCGCCGCCCGCCCGGCCGGGCGCTCCAGCGCCTCGACGTGGTACACCGTGTGCCCGCCGCGACCGCCCTCCCCGCCGGTCACCCCGACCAGCCGGACCACCACCACGGGCACCCCGACCTCCGCCGAGACCCGCTCCACCACCACCCCGACCGCCGACCACCACGGCACCCCCACCTCGAAGGGCCCCACCGGCCCGAGGTACCCGCCGTCATACGTGAGGTGGACGCCGACGGTCCGCCCGTTCCCATGATCCATTCGCGCAGCCTCCCCCACCGCCCCCCGAAGCGCGACCGATTTTCCACACCCAGCTGCCACCACCCCGGCACCCACGACCGCCCCCCAGCCAGCGCGACCGCGCAGTGCGGCATGATCCACCCATGGAGACGGTCGTGGACCTTGACGAGGCAGCCGCCGAGGTGGCCGCCCGGCGCCCCGGGTGGGAGGCCGCCGGGGCCGGGCTGGCGGTGGGGCGGGTGACATGGCGTGAGGGCGCGGCGCCGGGGCCGCACGGGCTGGAGACGGACCGGTCGCGGGTGGCTGATCCCGACGCGCTGGGCGTCCTGCTCTCCGGCCCGGCGGACACCCTGCTGTCCGTGGTGCTCTTCCGGGGCGGCTGGGCCGACGTCGACTACGCCGCCGGGCCGGACGACGCCGGAGTGCTCCCCGGCGCGGGGATCGGCTCGGCCGCGGCCTTCGGCGCCCGGCTCGACGCCTGGGTGACCCGCGTGTTCGGCGCCCACCTCCCCAGCACGGCCCGGTCGCGCAGCCCCCGCCCCGTGGCTGCCGAGGCCTGCCCTGTGTGATCTGCGCCGCCGACAGCCCGAAGCGTGCCCGCCCGCTGTGGTCGGCGCTCCGCCGGGGCGGTGGGCCCGGCGTCCCCCGGCACCGGCGGCGCGCCGCGGCGGACGTCCTGGCCCACGGCCACCACGCCTCCCGGACTGGGCCTTCACCGTGGGCCTCTGGCACACCTCCCGCGTGCCCGAGCCGGTCATGGCCGGCCTGGACGCGCACGAGCGGATGTATCGGCTCAACGAGGCCGTGGCCCGGCTGCGCGAGGGCGCGTCCGCCGAGCCGGACTGCCTGCTCGGCGGGGTGATCGACGACTACCCGCTGCTGGTCAAGCCCGTCGACCCGGCTGGCACCAGGCCCTGCTCGGCACGGCCGTCGGCTTCTACCGCCGCGTCCCCGTCCCGGTGCTCCAGCTGGTCTGGCCCGACCGGAACCACCGCTGGTGGCCATGGGCCCCGGACGCCTCCCCCGGCTGGCGGGCGCAGCCACGCCTCCGGCTGCCGGTCGACGGCCACCCGGAGGGCGCCTGGACGGCGGAGGCGGCGGAAGCCGCTCGCTGAACCGCCGCCGCCCCGACACCCCCACGCGGAGGCTGCCGGTCGACGGCCACCCGAAGTGCGCCTGGGCAGTGGAGGCGTCCGAAACCGCCCGCTGAACCGCCGCCGCCCCGACACCCCCACGCGGAGGCTGCCGGTCGACGGCCACCCGAAGTGCGTCTGGACAGCGGAGGCGGCGGAAGCCGCCCGCCGCGCTACGGGATGGCCACCGCCGCGCCCGAGACCCGCACCCGCGGGGCCTCCGTGTGCAGGTCGACGTGGAGGATGCCGGGGCGGCCCAGGTCCTCGCCCTGGTGGAGGGTGAGGGTGGCCGGGGCGGTGGCGGGGTCGAGGGTGCGCAGGTAGGCGCCGAAGGCGGCGGCGGCCGCGCCGGTGGCCGGGTCCTCGACGACGCCGCCGACCGGGAACGGATCGCGCACGTGGAAGACGTCGGGGGCGGCGCGCCAGACCAGTTGGACGGTGGTCAGGTCACGGGCGGCCATGTAGGCGGCCAGGCCGTCGAAGTCGTAGGCGAGCCGCGCCAGCCGTTCGCGGGTGGCGGCGGCCAGCACCAGGTGCCGGGCGCCCGCGTAGGCGTAGCGCGGCGGCAGCGCGGGGTCGAGGTCCCCGGGCGCCCAGCCGAGCAGGGCGAGCGCCTCGGCGACGTCCGCCGCGCCCGCCTCCGTGACGTGCGGCTCGACGCTGGTGAGGGTGGCGCGCAGGGCGCCGTCCGCGCCCTCGGTGACCTCGACCGGCACCTCGCCCGCCGCCGTGCGGTAGAGGTAGCGCCCCGGGCCGACCCGTTCGGCGAGCGCCACGGCGGAGGCGACGGTGGCGTGGCCGCAGAACGGCACCTCGGCCAGCGGGCTGAAGTAGCGCACCGCGTAGCCGCCCGCCGGGTCGGGGGTGAGGAAGGCGGTCTCCGAGTAGCCGACCTCGGCGGCGACGGCGAGCATCCGCTCGTCGGACAGTCCGGCGGCGTCGAGCACCACGCCCGCCGGGTTGCCGCCCTCGGGGTCGGCGGAGAAGGCGGCGTAGCGGAGGATCCCGGGTGCGCCGGCGGCGGCGTCGTCACTGGTCATGACCGCTCGAACGTGCCCCGCCCGGCCCGTGTTCCCGGCCCGTGTTCCCGGCCCCTGCTCCCCGGCCCGGGGTGCGGGCGGGCGGCGGGTCGCCGATGCTGGGCGACGGGGCACGCGTACGCGCCCGGCTCCCGGTCCCGAGGAAGGACAAGGCTCATGAGCGCCCTCGACTTCGAGGTCATCGACACCCCGGACAGCTCGCTCAACAAGACCTCCGTGCTGGTCACCGGGCCGCAGGACGCGCTGCTGGTGGACGCCGGCTTCACCCGGTCCGACGGACGGCGCATCGCGGAGCGGGTGAAGGCCGGCGGCAAGCGGCTGACCACGGTGTTCGTCAGCCACGGCGACCCGGACTTCTACTTCGGCGCCCAGGAGGTGCAGGACGTCTTCCCGCAGGCCCGGTTCCTGGCCACCGCGTCGACCGTCCAGCACATCCAGGAGACCTTCGACGCCAAGGTGCGTGCCTGGTCGCACCTGGGCCCGGAGCTGCCGACCCGGCTGGTGCGCCCGGAGGTGCTGCACGCCGACGAGCTGGTCTTCGAGGGCCACCGCTTCGAGCTGCGCGGGGCGGACTTCCACCTGCCGGACCGGCACTACCTGTGGCAGCACCACCACCGCACGGTGCTCGGCGGGGTGCTGCTGTTCCAGGGGCTGCACGTGTGGACGGCCGACACGCCGACGCCGGAGCAGCGGGCGGCCTGGATCGACCTGCTGGACGGCATGGCGGCGCTGGAGCCGGCGTTCGTGGTGGCCGGGCACCGGACGGCGGACGCGCCGACGGACACCTCGTCGATCGACCACACCCGGGAGTACCTGCGGGCCTTCGAGACGGAGATCGGCCGGGCGGCGGACGCGGCGGCGGCCAAGGAGGCGCTGGAGCGCCGTTTCCCGGACCTCGGCATGCGGCTGGCGGTCGACCTCGGGACGAAGGTGGCCAAGGGCGAGCTGAGCTGGGGCTGAGCGCGATGATCGAGATCCCGCGCTCCGACGCGGCGTTCGCGGAGTCCGAGGCCCCGGCCGACGTGGTCCGCCGCCTGTACCTGGCCTCGGCCCGCGGCGACCTGGGGGCGCTGCGGGCCACCCTCGCCGACGACGTGGAGTGGACGGAGATGGCCGGTTTCCCGCTGGCCGGCACCTACCGGACGCCGAAGGGCGTCACCGGCGCGGTGATGGAGCGGCTGGCCGCCGAGTGGGAGGACTGGACGGTGCACGACGACCGGTACGTGGTGGCCGGTGAGGACGTGGTGGTGCTGGGCCGGTACACGGCGGTGCACAAGGCCACCGGGCGGCCGCTGGCGGTGCGGGTGGTGCACCACTTCACGGTGCGCGGCGGGCGGATCGTGCGGTTCGAGCAGTTCACCGACACCGCGCTGGTCCGGGACGCGATGACGCCCTGACGCGGTCCCCTCCTGTCACCCGTTCGGGGGAGCCGTCGCGGCGCGCCGGACGCCGTCTCGACAGCCCCGCCGGGCGGCGGCAGGCTGTCCGTGGTTTCCGCCGGAGAGCGAGGAGTTCACCATGAGCACGGACAGCACGGGCAACGACGGCGGCGGGCGGGAGCGCCCCATCGTGATCGTCGGCGCCTCCCTCGGCGGCGCGAAGGCCGCGCAGGCGCTGCGCGAGGCGGGGTACACGGGTGGCATCGTGCTGATCGGCGACGAGCACGAGCGCCCGTACGAGCGCCCGCCGCTGTCCAAGGGCTATCTGCTCGGCACGTCCGCCCGGGAGAAGATCTACGTCCACCCCCCGCAGTGGTACGCCGAGCACGACGTGACGCTGCGGCTGGGCACGCCGGTGGTCGCCGTCGACCCGGCCGCGCACACGGTGACGCTGGCCGACGACGGGCGGGTGGAGTACGCGAAGCTGCTGCTGACCACCGGCTCGGTGCCGCGCCGGCTGCCGGTGCCCGGGGCCGGGCAGGAGGGCGTGCACTACCTGCGGCGGGTGGAGGACAGCGAGCGGATCCGCGAGGCCTTCCGGGCGGGCGCCCGGGTGGTGGTGATCGGCGCGGGCTGGATCGGGCTGGAGACGACGGCCGCGGCCCGGGCGGCGGGCGCCGAGGTGACCGTGCTGGAGGCGGCCGAGCTGCCGCTGCTGCGGGTGCTGGGCCGCGAGGTGGCGCAGGTCTTCGCCGATCTGCACCGCGACCACGGGGTGGACCTGCGCTTCGGCGTACAGGTCGCGGAGCTGACCGGCGAGAACGGCCGGGTGACCGGGGTGCGGCTGGCGGACGGGACGACGGTGGCGGCGGACGCGGTGGTGGTGGGCATCGGCATCGCCCCGGACACCGCGCTCGCCGAGGCGGCGGGCCTGGAGGTCGACAACGGCATCAAGACCGACGAGCACCTGCGCACCTCGGACCCGGACATCCACGCCGCGGGCGACGTCGCCAACGCCTACCACCCGCTGTTCGGACGGCACCTGCGGGTCGAGCACTGGGCGAACGCGCTCAACCAGCCGCAGACGGCGGCCCGGGCGATGCTCGGCGAGGACGCGGTGTACGACCGCGTCCCCTACTTCTTCACCGACCAGTACGACCTGGGCATGGAGTACGTCGGCTGGGTGGAGCCGGGCGGCTACGACCGGGTGGTGTTCCGGGGTGACCCGGCGACCCGCGAGTTCATCGCCTTCTGGCTGTCCGAGGGCCGGGTGCTGGCGGGCATGAACGTGAACGTCTGGGACGTCACCGACCCGATCCGGGAGCTGGTCCGCTCGGGGCGGCCGGTGGACGTGAAGGCGCTGGCCGACCCGTCCGTTCCGCTCGACGAGCTCTGAGATCCGTCGTGAAGGCCGAACGGCCCGCCCCCGGAAGGCTGTTGCCGGGAGCGGGCCGTTCTGTTCCGGGAAGGTCGGGCGTCAGGCGACCGGCGGGAACGCCTCGACGTCCGGCTTCAGCAGCTGGCCGGGGGCGGGGGCCTTCTGGTTCACCAGGTAGTCGGTGACCAGCTTGCCCAGCTCCTTGCTCCGGCCGACGGCGCAGTGCTCGACCACGTCGACCGAGACCAGCACCGCGTTGCCCAGCTGGCGCTGCATGCGCTGGGAGAAGGTGTAGTTGGTGGCCGGGTCGTAGAGGTTGCCGATGACCATCACCGGGTTGGCGGTCTTCTTGCCCCACGGGCCGGTGAAGCGCTCGGCGTCACGGGCCGGGGCCGGCCAGGTGGAGCAGGTCGGGCCGTCGAAGGCCTGGTAGCGGCCGAAGGTCGGCGACTCCTTCTCCCACTTCTTCGCCACGTTGACGAAGGACCACGGGTTGGACGGGTACGGCTTGTCCTGGCAGTTGACGCCGTAGTAGGAGTCGTCGGCGGTGTACGGGGTCTCCGGCAGGGCCTCGCGCAGCGCGTTCGGCACGGTCGTCGCGAGCACCTTGGCGTCCTCGACGGCGGCCGGGTCGACCGGGGCGGGGGCGACCAGGCCCTGGGCGGCGGCCGGGGCCTGGATCACCTGGTGCAGCGCCTGGAGGGACTTGGCGAGCGGCGCCTGACGGCTCTGCGAGTACAGGGCGTTGGCGACCTGGCTGGTGAAGCTGGAGAGGGTGACCTGGGTGCCGTCCGGCAGGGTGACCGGGGCGGTGCGCAGGTGGTCGCGGATCGCGTCGAACTTGCTGCGGGTGTCGCCGTCGCCGAAGGCGCAGCGCGGGGCGCCGGCGCTCTGGCAGCGCTTGAGGTACTCGGCGAGGGCGACCTCGAAGCCGGTGGCCCGCTGGCGGTCGTACTCGACGCCGTTGTGCATCCGCAGGTTGGGGTCGACGTTGCCGTCGACGATCAGCGCGCGGACCTTGTCCGGGTACATGCCGGCGTAGGTGGCGCCGATCAGGGTGCCGTAGGAGAAGCCGGCGAAGTTGAGCTTGGCGTCGCCGACGGCGCGGCGCATCCGGTCGAGGTCGCGGACCACGTTGATGGTCGACATGTGCTCGATGAGCGGACCGGCGTTGCGCGAGCAGGCGTCGGTGTAGTCCTCGGTGGCGTCGATGGTCTGCGCTATCTCGGCCTTGGTCACCGGGACGCCGGTCATCCGGTCGTTGACGGAGGCGGCCTCCTCGTCGGTGGTGAAGCACTTGAGCGGGTTGCTGCGGGCCACGCCGCGCGGGTCGAAGCCGACCAGGTCGAAGCGGTCCTGGACGTCCTTGCCGAAGCGGGTGGTGGTCGCCCAGAGGTAGCCGCTGCCGCCGGGGCCGCCGGGGTTGAGGAAGAGCGAGCCGATCCGCTTGGCCGGGTCGCTCGCGCGGCGGCGCATCATCGCGATGCCGATGCTCTCGCCCTTCGGGTGGTCGTAGTCGAGCGGCACCTGGTAGACGGCGCAGTCGTAGATCTTCGGGTCGGGCTGGCTCGGGTCGGGGTTGCACGGCTTCCAGTCGACCGGTGCCACCTTGGCCTCGGCGGCCGGGCCGGGGTCCGGTGCGGCGACGGCCGCGGCGGCCGAGCCGGCGACGAGGGCGAGCGCACTGGTGACCGCCAGTGCCGCGCTGGTGATACGGGACACGAAACCTCCTCCGGTTCTGCAAACCCGGACAGCCTGTCAGGCCGCGATCAACAGGGGAAGACGTGTGCGACGGAGATTCTCGCGAGGATGGCCCGAATGGGCGTCAATCCGCTTTTCCCGGGGCCGATTGACGGGAAACAGTGCGGCCGATGGCTGAAGATCACCATTCACCGTATGAGCTGGCACGCCCCTGGGCGGCTCGCGGGCGGTCCGGCCGGGATCCTGCGGCCCGGCCGGGCGGGGCTTGCGTCCGGGCCCGAACCACCCGGCGCCCGCTCAGCACACCTCGCTCAGCACACCTCGGTGAGCGCCCCGGCCAGGAACGGCAGGAAGCAACGGGCCGTCAGGAAGGAGGCCACCACCACCCTCGCCGGCGCGAGCGCGTTGGGTCGAGGAGGTGGGGCGGGGGCGGAGCGGCACGGTTCTCCCTGGGTGATGGGTGGGGCGGTACCCCCGGTCTCGATCACCGGCGGACCATTCGTGAGGGCCAGTAATAACCCGTGATCGTGGGCCACTTCGCCCCACCGGGGCGCCCGGAACACCCCTCGGCGCCGGGCCGTGCCCCCGTCCGCCCCCTCGGCCGGGCGCGCGCCCCCGGGGCAGTTGTCCCCCGGACGGCGGCACCTCCCGCCGTACCCGGCCTCTTCCACGCCCTCCGTGTCCGTCCCGTCCGCCGACCGTTCAGCTGTCCGATCCCGCCCCGGAACGGCGTGTTGACCGGCCAGTAGGGCCCTCCTATGCTCGACCGCGTTCTCGTTCGCGATCGTGAACACGACCAGAACGTGCACGCCCCGCGAGCGCCGTCCGGCACCGGGGCGGGACCTCGCGGCTCCCGCCCGGCGGGAGCCGTCACCCGGCGAGAAGGGCTCTCCCATCAGCACCTCCATCGCACCCGCAGAGGGCACGGGCGCCGCCCCCGAGCCGCGGTCCGCCGGCACCGCCCGCCGCCGCTTCCTGACCTACCTGCTCGCCGCGCCGACCCTCACCGTCGCTGCCCGGGCCGGACTCGACGCCGCCGCGCCCACCGCCGCCCGGGCCGCCGAGGCCGCCGGAGCCCCGGCCGCCGGAAGCCCGGCTGCCGCCCCCTCGCCGCTGCTCGGCCTGCCCGGCATCCCCGACATCGTCGACCTCGGCCAGGCGCTCCAGGTCGCCGGCCTGCCCACCGCGCACCTGCTCGTCCTGGAGATCACCGCCGCCGGCCGCGCCGTCCTCCACCTGCCCCGGCTGGAGGTCGGCCAGGGCCTCACCACCACGGTCGCGATGATGGTCGCCGAGGAGCTCGACGCCCGCCTCGCCGACGTCGACGTGCCGCTCTCCGACAGCCGCCCGGACCTGCTGTTCAACCAGCTCACCGGTGCCTCCAACTCGGTCCGCACGCTGTACGACCCGGTGCGCGCCGTGGCCGCCGCCGCCCGCGCCCGGCTGGTCACCGCCGCCGCCCGGCACTGGTCGCTGCCGGCCGGCACCCTGCGCACCGCCGACTCCGCCGTGCTCGCCCCCGACGGCCGCCGGGTGGGCTACGGCGACCTCGCCGCCGCGGCCGCCGCGATCGCGGTGCCGGCCGTGCCCGCCACCCCCAAGCCGGCCGAGCAGCGCCGGGTGATCGGCCGCCCCACCGGCCGGATCGACGCCCGCGACATCGTCACCGGCCGCGCCATGTACGCCGGCGACCTCGCCGTGCCCGGCGCCGTGCCGACCGTCGTCGCCCGCCCCACCACCATCAACGGCACCCTGGCCACCCTGGACGCCTCCGCCGCCCGCGCCATGCCCGGCGTGCTCGGCGTGGTGACCATCCCGAGCGGCGTCGCCGTCCTCGCCGAAACGTTCGACCAGGCGCTCAGGGCCCGCGACGCGCTGCGCACCAGCTGGCACCCCGGCCCGGTCGCCGCGCTCTCCGACGCCGACATCAGGAAGCGGCTGCGCGACGCCCACGCGCCGTTCCTGGTGCCCCCGCTCACCCCGTACGTCGACGGCGAGTTCGACTTCGCCTTCGTCAACCACGCGCCGATGGAGGTGCTGACGGCGGTCGCCGACGTCCGCCCGAACCGCGCCGAGCTCTGGTTCGCCGCGCAGACGCCGATCGTCGCGCAGCAGACCATCGCCGCCGAACTCGGGATGCCGCAGGAGGCGGTGACCGTCCACGTGGTGCGCGGCGGCGGATCGTTCGGCCGGCGGCTGTTCTACGACGCCGCGTTGGAGGCCGCGCGGATCTCCCGGGCGGCCGGCCGTCCGGTCAAACTGATGTGGACCCGCAACGACGACATGCGGCACGGCCGGATGCGCCCCGCCACCCACCACCGGATCCGCGCCACCTACGGGCTCGGTCAGGTGCTCGGCTACGAGCACCGCGCCGCCACCGTGCGGACCGACTTCGGCCACGGCCTCGGCGAGGCGCTCACCGCCGCCGGCTTCCAGCTCCAGCTCGCCGGGCTGTCGGTGGCCCAGGCGTTCTTCCTGCTCAGCCAGAACAACCCGTACGACCTGGGCATCCCCACCCAGGTGCTCTCCGAGGTCCCGCTGGACATCCCCACCGGCAGTTGGCGCTCCGTCTACTCCGGCACCGTACGGGTGGCCGACGAGATCATGGTGGACGAGCTGGCCCGTCGCCTCGGCCAGGACCCGGTGGCCTTCCGCCGCGCCCGGGTGCGCGAGACGGCCGGCCGGGCCGTGCTCGACACCGTCGCCCGGGCCGGCCGCTGGGGCCGCGCCATGCCGCCGGGCCACGCCCAGGGCGTCGGCTACCACGCCGAGAACGGCGGCCGCACCGCCTACCTGGTCGAACTCGACGCCTCCGAACCCGCCCAGCCCCGGGTCACCAAGGCCGTGATCGCCGCCGGCCTCGGCACCGTGATCAACCCGACCGGCCTGGAGGCCCAGCTGACCGGCGCGCTGATCGACGGCATCTCGGTGATCCTGCAGGCCGGCAACCACATCGACCGCGGCACCGTGCGCGAGGGCAGCTACGGCGACTTCCACTACGCGCGGCAGAAGCACAGCCCGCCGGTGGTCGAGATCCACCTGCTGCCGCCGAGCGGACCGCCGGGCGGCGCGGGCGAACTGGGCGTCCCCGCGGCCTCCGCCGCGGTGGCCAACGCCTACGCCCGGGCGACCGGCACCGGCCCGCGCTCCTTCCCGATCAACTTCTGAGCCCGCATCACCTCCCCCCGCCCGCCAGACCCGAGGAAACGCGCCCCCATGCCCAGCCACACCTTCGTCCTCAACGGCCGACCGGTCACCGTCGAGGCACCGGACGACATGCCGCTGCTCTGGGTGCTGCGCGACAAGCTCGGCGTCACCGGCCCCAAGTACGGCTGCGGGGTCGGCGTCTGCCGCTCCTGCACCAGCCACCTGGACGGCGAGGAGTTCCAGCCCTGCATCGTGCCGGTCAGGGACTGCGCGGACCGCCGGGTCACCACCATCGAGGGCCTCGCCGACGGCGACACCCTGCACCCCGTCCAGGAGGCCTGGCTGGAGTGCGACGTCGCCCAGTGCGGCTTCTGCCAGCCCGGCCAGATCATGACGGCGGTCGCCCTGCTGCGCCGCACCCCGAAGCCCACCGACGCCGACATCGACCGGATCCAGAACGTCTGCCGCTGCGGCAGCTACCCCCGGATCCGCGAGGCCATCAAGCGCGCCGCCGCCCGCACCGCCGCGGGGAGCTGACCCGCGTCAGGACTGGTCCCAGGCGTCGACGGTCAGCAGCGCGTCCGGCGGGCAGGCGGCGATCCGCTCGGGGTCCAGCTCGTGCGGCCGGTGCCCGGTGTCGAACACCGAGCCGTCGGCGAGCAGCGGCAGGACGTCGCCGGCCCGGACGGTGTAGCGCAGGGGGTAGCCGTCGAACCGCAGCTGTTCGGCCCGCCCGGCCCCGGCCAGGCCGGCGATCCAGTCGAGGCCGCCGAGGCCGGTCTCCCACTTGGCGAGGACCTCGCCCTCACCCTCCCCCACGGCCGGAGCCGTGACCACGAACCACCACCCGAGCATCCGACGCCCTCCCCCTTGGTGCGTCCTGCACCAAGGGGGAGGCTACGCCACCCCGGTGGTCAGGGGGTGAGGACCAGCCGGATCGGGTCGCCCTTCTTCTGCTCCAGGGCCTCGACCGCCTCGGCGGCCCGGGGCAGCGGGAAGGTGCCGCTCACCGAGCGGGAGAAGTCCAGGCGACCGCCGCGGACCAGGTCGACCAGGTCGACGACGTCCTTGCCCTCCGAGCCGTAGTGGCCGCGGATCTGCTGACGCAGGTAGCTGACCAGGGTGCCGTTGGTGACGGTCAGCGGCTTGTCGGTCAGGCCGACCAGCACCAGCCGGCCCTGCTCGCCGAGCGCGGCCATCGCCTGCTCGCGGACCGGGGCCACCCCGGCGAAGTCGAACGCGGCGGCCAGCGGACGGCCGCGGGTCGCGGCGCGCAGCCGGTCGGCGAACGCCGGGTCGCCCGGGTCGAGCGCGGCGTCGGCGCCGAAGGCGAGCGCGCGCTCGCGGGCGGCGGGCAGCGGGTCGACCGCCACGATCGGGTGGGCGCCGACGGCGCGCAGCAGCTGGACGCCGTGGGCGCCCAGACCGCCCACGCCCCAGACGCCGACGGCCTCGGCCGGCCGGACGGCTCCGGTGCCGGTGATCGCGGCCCAGGGGGTGGAGACCGCGTCCGGGATGAAGCAGGCCTGCTCGAACGGCAGGTCGTCGGGGATCGGCACCAGGGTGTCGGCGGTGGCCAGCGCGTACTCGGCCCAGCCGCCGTCGTAGTCGACGCCCCGGGTGAGGACGACACCGTCGCGGGTCTCCCCGGCCTGGAGCAGCACGCGGTCGCCGACGGCGGCGGTGGCGACGCCCTCGCCCAGGCTGTGCACGGTGCCCGCGACCTCATGGCCGAGGGTGACCTTGTCGCCGCGCAGGTGCAGCGGCTTGAGCATGCCCTCGATCAGGTGAACGTCGGAGAGGCAGACGCCGGCGGCGCCGACCTTGATGAGGACCTGGCCCGGCCCCGGCGTGGGCACCGGAACCTCCTCCACGGCGAAGGCGCCCTTCGCGACGTCGAGCCGGCCGGCGAGCATCGTGGCGGTCATCCCGGTTCCCTTCCACAGGGGGTGGCACGGTCGGCGGCCGCACCATCCAAACTTACTTGTTGTTCAACAAGCAAGTTCCACCCTAGCATGGTGGTATGCCCACGCACGTTTCCCCGACAGTCCCCTCCCCCGAGCCCGCGCGCCGTACCCAGGCCGAGCGGCGCGCGCGGGCCGAGCACGCGCTGCTCGCCGCCGCCGCGCGCCTGGTCGCCGAGCACGGCAGCGCCGGGGTGACCCTGGCCCGGGTCGGCGAGGAGGCGGGCTTCAGCCGCGGCCTGGCCTCGCACTACTTCGGCTCCAAGGGCGCCCTGCTGGCCCGGCTCCAGGAGGAGGCGCTCGCCGAGGCGATGGCCGCCGCCGCGCCGGAGCGCAGCGGCGCGGGCGCCGTGCGGGAGTTGTGCGCCTTCGCGCAGGCCTGCCTCGACGGCGTGCGGCACCCGACCGACCTCGGCCGGGCCTTCGTCGTGCTGGGCGCCGAGGCCCTCGCCGGCTCCTCCGAACTCACCGACGCGGTGGCCCGGCTGGACGCCCGGATGCGCGACTGGGTGGCCGAGGTGGTGCGCCAGGGCGCGGCCGACGGCGAGGTCGGGGCGGGGGTCGACCCGGACGCGGCCGCGACGGCGGTGGTCGGCCTGCTCAAGGGCCTGGTCGTCCAGGCCGCCACCGCGCCCGGAGCGCTCGCCCTCGACCGCGCCACCGCCGAGGCCCAGCGCTGGATCCGCCTCGCCCTCACCGCCGCCTGAGCGCCGCCCGCACAAGCGGCCCCTATCCCCGGCAGGCCCGTTCCACCTAGGGTGAGGTGTCATCACATCCGATGAACCGAAGGGTGGATGGCCATGCTCGGGCGCCGTTCGCTGCTCACATTCGCGGGACTGGGCGGTGCGGCGCTCGCACTGCCGGGCACGACGGCGCACGCCGCGCCCGCCCCCGCGCCGTCCTCCGCACCACCCGCCGCGACACCCGCCACGCCGATCGACCTGCCGGCGCCGACCGTGCGGCGGACCGTCGGCACGGTGTCGCTGCACCTCGTCGACGAGGACCGGCAGGACCCGTTCGCCCCCGTGCCCGCGCCCCGGGAGCTGATGGTGCAGCTCTGGTACCCCGCGCTCGGCGCCGCCGGGCGCCCGCGCGCGCCGTACACCACGGCGCGCGTCGCGGACGCGCTGGACCAGGGCGCCCTGCTGGACCCGGGCACCATCGCCCGGCTGCGCCCGACGGCGCGGCTCGGCGCCCCGGCCGCCCCGGGGGCGCCGCCGCTGCTGCTGCTCGGCCACGGCCGCAAGGGCGGGCGCAGCAACTGCACCGCGCTGGCCGAGGAGTTGGCGGCGCACGGCTATCTGGTCGCGGCGATCGACCACACCTACGACGCCGCCGCCGTCGAGTTCCCGGACGGCCGGCTGGTGCGCAGTGTGCTGGCGGACGACCCGGCCGACTGGGGCGCCACCGAGCGCAAGGAGATCAGCACCCGGGCGGCCGATCTCCGCTTCGTGGCCACGGAGTTGACCACCGGGCGGACGCCCCGCCGGCGCGCCGGGCTGCCCTGCGCCGACCCCGGGCGGATCGGCGTGCTCGGCCACTCGATGGGAGGCTCGGCCGCCGCCGAAGCGGTCCGGCAGGACCCGCGGTTCGCGGCCGGGCTCAACCTGGACGGCGGCTTCTTCGGCTCACCGGTGCCGGACGAGGGGCTGGACCGGCCGTTCCTGCTGCTCACCACGCTCGCCGACCACGAGACCTGGCAGCGCTGGCGCGAGCACCAGCGCGGCTGGGGGCGCCAGCTGCTGCAGCGCGACTCCGGCCACCTGAGCTGCACCGACCTGCCCTACGCCGCCGGCCCGGGCCACCTCGCCGACCACCTGCCGGCGGATGTCGCCGCCCAGTTGCTCGGCACCATCGCCCCGGCCCGCGCCACCGAGCTGACCCGCACCTATGTGCGCGCCCACTTCGACCGCTTCCTGCGCGGCCGCCCGTCCCCCCTGCTGAACGCGCCGTCACCCCGCTACCCGGAGATCTCCTTCGTCTGGAGCCGCGGCTGACGGCTCACGGCTCACGACTGACGGTTCACGGCTGCCGGAACTACCCGGCCGCCCCGGGGTCGCGGCCGAAGAAGGCGGCGAGCCGGTCGTACACCGGCGCGTCGCCGGCGACGGCGGCCTCCGGGCCGAAGGCGTGCTGCTCCTCCTCGCTCCCCCGGTACTCCGGGCGCAGCGCGCCGCGCCCCCAGGCCAGCGAGGCCTCGGCCACCTCGTGGTCCAGCCCGGCCGTGGACTGACCGGTGGCGCGGGCGAGGTCCCAGGCGTGCACGGCGAACTCGGCGATCTGCTGGTCCACCGGGAAGCGGGCCGGCAGCTCGCCGACGCCGGGGACCTCGATGACGCCGTCGAGGTCCCCGGCCTCGCGCCAGGCGGCCACCAGCCGCTCGGCACCGGCCTCGAAGCGGTGCAGCCAGTCGTCCTCGACCCGCTCGAAGGGCAGCGACCAGTCGGGCGCGCCGCCCTCCGCCCGGACGGTGAACTGCCGCAGGTCGTGCAGCAGATGGCTGATCAACCGGCCGACGTCCCAGGACCGGCAGGGCGTCGGGTGGCCGGCCAGCTCGGCGCCGACCCCGTCGATCAGCCCGGCCGTCTGGGCGAGCGCACGGGCGAGCAGCTCGATCGGGTCTTCCGTTCCGGTCATGACGCACCACTCCTCCGTCGTCGGGGACGCACCGGCCGATCGTAGACGGAGGCACCGACAGCCGGCCCGGAGCAACACCCCGGGCCGGCCGACGGCGTGCCGGGGTCAGACGGCGAAGCCACCGTCCACGGCGATCTCGGCGCCGGTGATGTAGCGGCCCTCGGGGCCGGCCAGGTGCGCGACGGTGGCGGCGACGTCGTCCGGCCGGCCGAAGCCGCCGAGCGCGGTGAAGCCGGACTGGAAGTCGGCCGACGGGCCGTCCGCCGGGTTCATGTCGGTGTCGATCGGGCCGGGGTGGATCACATTGACGGTGATCCCGCGCGGGCCCAGCTCGCGGGCCAGCGCCTTGGTGAGCCCGATCACCGCCGCCTTGCTGGTCCCGTAGAGGCTGCCGCCGGGGAAGGCGGC
Organism: Kitasatospora sp. NPDC097605; assembly: GCF_040302725.1. Classification (NCBI taxonomy): domain Bacteria; kingdom Bacillati; phylum Actinomycetota; class Actinomycetes; order Kitasatosporales; family Streptomycetaceae; genus Kitasatospora; species Kitasatospora sp. NPDC097605. The sequence goes on from NZ_JBEOSF010000010.1 coordinate 23,297, forward strand.
CCGCTGGGCCATGCAGCTGCCGATGGTCACGATCCGGCCGCCCCCGGTCAGGTGGGCGACGGCGGCCTGGGCGTACAGGTACGGCGCCCGGACGTTGACCTCCAGCACCCGGTCGACGTCGGCCAGGCCGGTCTCCTCGATCGGGCCGATGTAGCCCGCCCCGGCGTTGTTGACCAGGATGTCGAGCCGCCCGTACCGCTCGGCGACCGCCTCGACGGCGGCCCGCACCTCCTCCGGGTCCGCGCTGTCGGCCCGGACCGCCCAGCCGCGGCGGCCCATCGCGGTGATCTTGGCCGCGACCGCCTCGGCCCGTTCGGCGCTGCCCAGGTAGGTCACCACCACATCGGCGCCGTCCTCGGCGAGCCGCAGCGCCACGGCCGCCCCGATGCCCCGGCTGCCGCCGGTCACCAGCGCCACCTTGCCGTCGAGCTTCGCGAGCGTGGTCGTCGTCATATCGTCAGAACTCCTCGGGTCGTTCGCGGACATGACTCGATCCTCGGCCCGCGCGGCCCGCGGGTCCGGCGGTATTCGGACGTCGCGTTCAACCTTCAACTACCGCCTCGACACGCCGTCCGGCCTCCCGCGACACGCCGCACGGCCACCCCCCGGGGGCGGGGGTGGCCGTGCGGGCCCCCGGGCAGGGGGTGCCGGGGAGTGCGGATGGCGCCACGGAGCCGGCGTCAGAAGGACAGGGTCTGGCCCGGGAAGATCAGGTTCGGGTTGGTGCCGATCGCCTTGATGTTCCTGGCGTGCAGCGCGGCCGGGCTGAGGCCGAACTTGGCCGCGATGCCGCTCAGCGTGTCACCGCTCTTGACGGTGTAACCGCCGGCAGCGGCGTTCTTGCCGGGCGCGGCGGGCTTGGCGGCGCCCTGGGGCGGGGTCTGGGCCGGGGCGGCCGGCGCCTTGCGGGGCGTCGCCTTCTGGCCCTGGCCGGGGTCCTTGGCCGGGGCCTGCTTCGCCGGCTGCTGCTTCGCCGGCTGCGGCGCGGGGGCGGGCTCGTCGGCGACGGCCGCCGGCGCGCCGCCCCGGCTGAGGCCCGCCTTCGCCGAGCAGACCGGCCAGGCGCCCGGCCCCTGCTTGGCGAGGACCTTCTCGGCGACGGCGATCTGCTGCGCCCGGCTGGCCTGGTGGGCCTGCGGGGCGTACGCGGTGCCGCCGTACGCCTTCCAGGTGGAGGGGTTGAACTGGAGCCCACCGTAGTACCCGTTCCCGGTGCTGATGCTCCAGTTGCCGCCGCTCTCGCACTGGGCGACGGTGTCCCAGGAGGAGGCGGGGGCGGCGGAGGCCGAGGTGGCCGTGACGAGGCCGGCCACCGGCAGCGCCACGACGGCGCCCGCCACGACAGCCAGCCGGACCCGGTTGCGCTTGGCAATGCCGTTGGTGCCGGTGGTGGAGCTGTCGACGGTGGTGGAAGCGGCGGTCTCGTGACGGGGATCCATGGAAGTCCTCTCGACAAGCCCCGGGCAGGGCACGCGGAACCGGACCCCTGCCGGGGCCGGCTGTCGCTCCCTCACTCGACGGGCGGCCGGGCACGTGTCCGACGTGCCGTGCCGCCGCAGCCACCCTCCGCTCGCCGACGGCCTGTCCGAGCCGGTCGCGTCGACGGGCACCGCCCTCGCGCCGGTGGTCAGTCGGCGGACGGTGCGTCGGGGGTGATCCCGGGTGGTGCTCGTTGCACCGCCAATGAAGCTAAGGGCGGCCGCCGGGCCGCATCAAGCAATTCTTGGACGCCGCAGGTCAGTTGACCGTTACCGGCGGTATCGATCATGTAATCGACCGGGAAACGACCGGCTTTGGCCGCATTTCCCGGCCCAAACGGTCGATTTCCGTGCCCTCACTCACACCCGATCGACCGGGATCACACCCCCGTCGTCGACAAATCGCTACGGCCACCTGACGCGCCGTCACCGGGTGAATCGGAGTTCCCGATTCCATCCGCCGTCCGTGTGGTGTTCACCACTCCCACTACCGAGCGTCACCAAAAAATCGCTCAGCGCATGGCACACGACCCGTCCGCGCACGGAGCGAACGGGCCGTCAAAGCGCCTCAGCGGGCGCCGTCCAGCCCCGCGTCCCGGGCCAGCAGCGCTGCCTGCACCCGGTTGTCGCACCCCAGCTTGGCCAGGATCCGGCTGACGTACGTCTTCACCGTCGCCTCGCTCATGTGGATCCGGGCGCCGGCGTCCGCGTTGGACAGACCCTCCCCGAGCAGGGCCAGGACCTCCAGCTCGCGCTCGGTCAGCACCTCCAGGCGCCGCCGGGCGTCCGCCCCGCGCGCCGCGGCCGGCCCGGACCGCCCGCCGGCCAGCGAGTCCACGATGTGCCGGGTCGCGGCGGGCGACAGGAACGCGTGCCCGGTGGCGGCCGCCCGGACGGCCTGGATCAGCTCCCCCGGCGCGGTGTCCTTCAGGAGGAAGCCCGCGCCACCGTCGCTCACGGCGCGCAACACGTTCTCGCGCTCCCCGAAGGTGGTGAGGATCAGCGCCCGCGCGCCGGGGGCGGCCCTCGGCAGCTCGGCGAGCGCCGTCAGCCCGTCCATCACCGGCATCTGGATGTCCAGCAGGACGACGTCCACCCGGTGCGCGCGGGCCAGCTCCAGCGCCTGCCGGCCGTCGGCGGCCTCCGCCACCACGTCGATGTCGTCGGCGGAGGACAGGATCATCCTGATCCCGGCCCGGATGAGCGGCTCGTCATCGGCGACGAGGACTCGGATCACTGCTGGTCATCCCCTTGTACTGGTCCTGACGGTGTGGCAGCGGACCGGCCGGTGCCGCCGGGGACCATCCTCACACCCCCGTGGATCACTGCTTCGCCTGGTACAGCTGCTTGTCGACCAGCACCCCGTCCTTGAAGCAGAACCGGATCACGGTGTCCTCGTCCCAGCTGCCGCCCGCCTGGTCGTCGGAGAGGAAGTAGTGGCAGACCGACCCGGCCGGCGGGGTGGGGCCGGTGCCCCGCAGGCTCTGGGTGAAGAAGTCACTGCCGGGCGGCAGCAGCCGCTTCACCTCCTCCTCCGGGGTGCCGAGCCGCACCTCCTCGTACACCGCCCGCCGCATCGTGGAGTCCTGGGCGGAGCGGATGACCCCGACGACGCCCCAGACCAGCAGGCCGACGAGGACCAGCAGCACCGCGACGCCACCGATCGCGCAGCCGATCGCCGGACTCCGCCGCCGCGCCGGCGCGGGGCCGGCCGGCGGTACGCCGTCGAGCGCCCACCCGGGCGCCCCCTCCGCGCCCCACGCCCCTTCCGCGCCCGACGCGCCGTCCACGCCGGCGGCCGCGGCCGCGCTCCCGGCGCCCGCCCCGGACTCCACGCCCTGGTAGGGCAGCACCGCCGCCAGCCGGAACCCGGCCTCGGCCGTCGGCCCGGCGTGCACCATGCCGCCGACCAGCCGGGCCCGCTCGCGCAGACCGGTCAGCCCCTGGCCGCCGCTGACCGCCGCCACCGCGCCACCGGGGCGCACCCCCACCGGCTCGGGCGCCGCCGGATTCACCACCTCGACCACCAGCGCGTCCGGCTCGTACCGGAGCGCGACCGTGATCGGCGCGCCGGGGGCGTGCTTGTGCGCATTGGTGAGCGCTTCCTGAACGACCCGGTACGCCGCGTGACCGGCGGACGCGCTCAGCGCGCGGCGCTCGCCGTCCCGGGCCAGCGACACCACCGTGCCCGCCGCCCGCGAGGAGGCGACCAGCCCGTCGATCCCGTCCACCCCGCCCGTCCCGGCGCCCCCGGCCCCGGCCCCCGCCGCCGGCGAGCCGCCCGCCGGCGCACCCGCGCCGGCCCCCGGCGCGGACGGCGCCGCCGTCGACTCGTCGTGCAGCACCCCGACCACCTCGCGCAGCTCGCGCATCGCCGCGACCGCCGCCAGCCGCAGCACCCCGACCGCCTCGCGCTGCCGGTCGGTGAGGGTCCGGTCGACCTCCAGCGCCCCCGTGTGCACCGAGATCAGGGCCAGCTGGTGGCCCAGGCTGTCGTGCATGTCCTGGGCGATCCGGTGCCGCTCGCGCAGCCGCGCCTGGTGCGCGACCATCGCGCGCTCGCGCATCAGCTGCTCGTTGCGCTCGCGCAGCGCGTCCAGCAGCGCCCGGCGCTGCGCCCGGTAGCGGCCCCAGAGCGCCGGCAGCACCGCGAGCAGCAGGAAGCCGCCCAGCGAGAACCCGATGATGAGCTTCGGCGGCACCTGCGCCGCGTCCTTCACCACCCCGATGAGCGTCATCAGCACCCAGCCGCCGGTGAAGGAGCCGGCCAGCACGGCGACCCGGCGCACCCGGGCCCCGGCCGACCAGCCGGCGCAGATCAGCAGCGGCAGCGGTCCGCCGCCGAAGCCGGCGGCCACCGCGGTGAGCACCAGCACGGTCGCGGGCAGGCCGCGGCGCAGCAGGAAGAGGACGGCCACCAGCGGGCCCATCGGCAGCGCCAGGCCGGTGTGGCTGGCCACCTCGATCAGCGCGCCGAGCCCGCCGAGCAGCAGCGCTCCCGCCACCTCGCGGAGCACCGTCCCGACCCGCCAGGGTCCGGGCAGCGCCGTCCGTACCGCCTTCGACCAGGCTCTTGCTATGACGTCCACCCGTCGAGGCTAACGAAACGGCCGGGCCGGGCACCGCCACCGTTCGTCGCGGCCGGGGCCGACGAAAGTCGCTCCCGCGCCGCACCGGCGCCGGCTCACCGGTAGGCGGTGAGCATCAGCGCGATGTCGTCCACCCGGTGCGTCGAGCCGAGCTCGTGCAGCACCCGCTCGGCCAGCCCGTCCGGTCCCTCGGCCGCCAGCCACCCGGCGTCCGGGCCGGCGAGGGCGGCGCACAATCGCTCCACCCCCTCGTCGATGGCCGCCGACGGGTCCTCGACCAGGCCGTCCGTGTAGAGCGCGAGCACCGAGCCGGGCTCCAGGGTCAGCGGGCTGACCGGGTACGCGGCCGCCTCGTCCACGCCGAGCAGCGGACCGCCCGGCACCTCCAGCGCCTCCGCCCGCCCGTCGGGGCGGCGCAGCACCGGTGGCACATGGCCGGCCCGGACGACCAGCGCGGTGCCCTCGCCGGGGGTGAGCCGGACCAGGCAGCAGCTGGCGAGCAGCCCGGGGTCGAGGTCGAGCAGCAGCTGGTTGGTGCGGGCCAGCACCTCGTGCGGCGGGTGGCCGCCGGTGGCGAAGGCGCGCACGGCGCTGCGCAGCTGGCCCATGGTGGCGGCGGCGCTCACGCTGTGGCCCTCGACGTCGCCGATCACCAGGCAGAGGTCACGGCCGGTGACGATGGCGTCGTACCAGTCGCCGCCGATCTCCATGCCCCGCGTGCCGGGCAGGTAGCGGGCCGCGATCCGGACCCCCTCCAGGCGCGGCAGCCGGTGCGGGAGCAGCGCCTGCTGGAGGCCGCGGGCCAGGGTGAACTCGGCGTCGTACAGCCGGGCGCGCTCCAGCGCCTGGGCGATGAAGCCGGCCAGCGCGGTGAGCAGGCCGCGTTCCTCCACGGTGAAGACCCGGGGCCGGTCGAAGCCGAGGATGCAGCTGCCGACCGAGTGGCCGGAGGCCATCAGCGGCAGGAACGCCCACGCCCCCATGTCGTCCAGGGTGAGCTCGGGGTAGGCGGCGGCCAGTTCGTCGACGGACTCGAAGAAGATCGGGGCGGCGCTGCTGATGGTCTCCGCGCCGGGGACCCGGGCGCCGACCGGGATGCCCTCGAAGCGGTCGAGGAAGCCGTCGGGGTAGCCGTCCTGCGAGACCAGGTGCAGCCGCTTGTCGCGCACCGCGTAGATGGCGAGCTCCTGCCCGCCGAGCGCCGGCAGGATCTCGTCGGCCACCGCCCGGAACACCTCGCGGGCGGTGACCGCCTCGCTCAGCGCGCTGGCCAGCTGGAGCAGGTGGTACATGACGCCGAGACCGGTCCAGGTGCCGGGCGGGGCGGGTTCGGCGGGCGGCGCGGGCGCGTCCGGCGGCGGGTCGGCGGCGACCACCCGGCCGGTGACGCCGTGCGCGTCAGGGTAGAGCGAGAACGCCAGCCAGTTGTCCGGCGGGCGCAGCGCGAGGAACGCGGTGGGCCGCTGGGAGAGCAGCGCGGCCCGGTAGCGGTTCTCGTACACCGGGTCGGAGAGCCAGGACAGCACCTGCCACGGGTGGTGGCCGACCAGGTCCTCGCGGCGGGCCTGGAGCAGCAGCTCGACGCTGTGGTTGGCGTAGGTGATCCGGCCGTCGGGGTCGAGCGAGAAGACGCCGTCGCGCAGGCGTTCCACGGCGGCGGCCGCGGCGGTGCCGGTCCGGGTGTCGAGGACGGCGCCGACCAGCCGGCCCCACTGCGCCGGGCGGCCGTGCGGCACCCGGGCCCACAGCTCGACGGGATAGGGGTGGCCGTCGCGGTCCAGCACCCGCAGCCGGGCGGCGAGCACCCGGTCCCCGTCGAGGGCGACCCGCACGGCGGCCCGGAACTCGGGCAGGTCGCCGGGGGCGATCCGGGCGGACAGGGTGTCGGCGCGGCCGTCGAAGTCGCCGGGGGCGAGGCCGAAGATCTCGCAGAACTGGTCGTCGGCGGTCACCGTGCCGGCCAGCACGTCCCACTCGAACAGACCCACCCGGGTGGTCGGCGCGGACGGCGGGGTGAGTTCCACGACCGTGGTCTCGCCGTTCGGCTCCACCGGGTGGCCGGCCTCCTCCAGCCCGGCGAGTCCGCCGGCCAGCCGGTCGGCCACCGCCCGCAGGTGGCGGCGCGCGCCCTCGGGCACGCCGTCGCCGGAGGCCGGCCAGAGCACGCCCAGCACCCCGTAGGTCTCCCCGCCGGCCCGGACCGGGACCCAGGCGGAGGCGAAGTCGTACGGCAGGCCGAGGGCGAGCTGCGGGAAGCGGCGCATGGTGTCCTCGGTGTCGGCGAGCAGCACCGTGCGGCCGGTGCGGTAGCCGACCGCGACCGGCAGCGGCCCGGCGGCGGCGATCCGGCGGAACGGGGCGAGGACCGACAGCGGCACGCCCGCGACGGCGCACAGGACGAGCGAGCGGCGGTCGCGGGAGCGCAGGTGGAGGGTCGCGCCGTGCGCGTCGGTGCCGCCGAGCACGGTGCGCACGGCGGAGGTCAGCAGGGCCTCCCGGTCGCGGACCGCCTGCTCCTCGGGGGGCAGCGCGGCGTGCTCGCGCGGGCGGTGCGGATCGGGTCGCACCGCCCGGGCACCGCCGCCGCTCGGTCGCGGACCGGGCGGGTCCGCCGGCACACCCTCGCGCATCTTCTCTTGCTACGCCGGGCCCCAGGGGCTGTCAAGGCGAGCCCCGCCCGTCCCGAGGTGCCCGCCGGCCCCGGCTGCGCCACCATCGACCCCATGACGCCCCGCGCCTCCGGCCCCGGTCCGACGACCGTGGTCAATCTGAAGGGCCACCGCGACGACCCCGCGTTCGCCGACGTGGTCTACGTCGGCCGGGCGATGCACCGGGGCGGCTGGCACCTCGCCGAGTCCCCGCTGCACTGCCCCTACCGTCCGGGCCCGGACCTCTCGCGCGAGCGGATGCTGGTCGAGTACCGCCGGTACCTCCTCGACCGCCCGGAACTGCTCGCGCTCGTCCCCGGCCTGCGCGGCCGCCGCCTCGGCTGCTGGTGCGCCCCGCTCCCCTGCCATGCCGACGTCCTCGCCGAGCTCGCCGACCACGGCCTGCCCGACTGAACCCGCCCGCCCGCCGGCGACCGCGGGACGGGGCGCCGGCTTGGGTATCCTCCCTGGACAGCGCAGCTCACCGGGCTGCCCCGGGGGAGACGAGTAGCAGCGTATGGGGTCCACACCGTCCGATCGTCCGGCGGGCGAGGCGTCCTGGCAGTGGGACGGGGACGACCCGGGCGGTGCCGGCGGCGCGCCCGCCGACGTGGTGAGCGGGGGCGCGGACGGGGACGGCCGCGGGCCGTGGCCGACCCGGCGCCGGCTGCTGACCGGGGCGGGGGTGCTGGCGGCGGGTGCCGCCGTCTGGGCGGTGTCGCGCTCCCTCGGCGGTTCGGAGCCCGCGCCGCCGAAGCCGCAGCCGCTGCCGACCCGGGTCACCGGCCCGGAGCCCAGCTGGGTCTACCGGGGTCCCGAGCCGATGACGCCGGGCCGGCTGAACGGCCGGCTGTTCGCACCCGTCTACATCACCCGAAGCGGCGTACGGGTACTCGACCCGGAGACCGGGACGGTGACCGGGACCGTCGAGGAGGCCCCTCCGAAGGGTCTCCCGGACGACTCCCCGCTGGTCGTCGGCGCGGGCCGGCTGTTCACCGTCTCACCGGGCCATGTCGACGCCCGGACGCTGGTGGGCCCCACCGCCGGCTGGAGCCTGCCGCTGCCGCCGGAGCTGGGCGAGCTGATCACCCTGTACGGCTGCGACGGCAGCCGGGTGTACGGCTCGGTCGCCGCCCGGGGCGTGCTGCGCCGCAACCTGTTCGCGATGGACGCCACCGGCAGGGGCCTGCTCTGGTCCCGCCCGGCCGCCGAGCGCGGCGAGCTGTCGGTCGCCGTGATCGACACCGGCGCCGGCCGGCTGCTCGCCTGGGACGCCGACCCGGCCACCGGAGTCTCGCTGCTGGACGGTGCCACCGGCCGCCCGCTCTGGTCCACGGAGAACAGCGGCACCGCCTGGTCCGGCTACGACCAGCGGCACGTCTACCTCCCGTCCGGCTCGGGCGGCGTGCGGGCGCTGGGCTCCCAGGACGGCGCGCCGCGCTGGTCGGTGCTCCCCCGGTCCGGCGAGCAGTGGCGCGCGCTGCCCCCGGTGAGCGACGACTTCCGGGTGTACGTGCTGCGCGACAGCGGCCTGGTCACCGCCCACGCGGCGGACGGCGGCGAGCAGGTCTGGCAGCTCCAGCTGCCGTTCCGGCTGGACCGGCGCTGCCGCCCGCTGCTGACCAGCACCACCCTGGTGGTGCCGGGCCCGGCCGACCAGGGCGTGCACCTCGTCGAGACGGAGTCCGGCCGGCTGTTCAGGAGCTTCGCCGACTCCGGCCCCGGGATCGACGTCTGGTCGGTGGCCAGCGACGGCGCCCGGCTGTTCGCGGGCCACGACGGCACGCTCTACTGTCTGGGCGCGCTGCCCGTGCCGTGAACGTCCGGGGCGTTCGACGACGAGCGCCGTCCCACCCGTCCGCCGACCGCAGGATGACGCCGTGCCGATTCGCCCGATCTCGCCCGACCGCCTCGTCGAGCTGCTCGCCGACCGGATCACCGCGCTGCCCGGGGCCGGCGAACGGTGGCTGCGGGTCGCCGTGGACGGCGCGGCGGCCGCCGGCCCCGGGGTGCTCGCGGACGCCCTGGTCGAGCCGTTGCGGCTGCGCGGCCTCCCGACGCTGCGGGTCCCGGCCGCGGGGTTCCTGCGCCCGGCCTCGGTCCGGCTGGAGTACGGCCGGCACGACGCGGACGCCTTCCACGACCTCTGGCTCGACGACGGCGCGCTGCTGCGCGAGGTGCTGGACCCGCTGGAGCCGGGCGGCACCGGCCGGGTGCTGCCGTCGCTCCGGGACCCGGTGACCGACCGCGCCACCCGCGCGCCGTACACCGTGCTGGCACCCGGCGGGGTGCTGCTGCTGGACGGCGCGCTGCTGCTCGGCCGGTGGCTGCCGCTGGAACTGACGGTGCACCTGGCGCTCTCCCCCGCGGCGCTGGCCCGGCGGACCGCGCCGCAGGAGCGGTGGACGCTGCCCGCGTTCGCCCGCTACGACGCGGAGACCGTACCGACGGAGGCGGCCGACGTCACCGTCCGCCTCGACGACCCGCGCCACCCGGCCCTGGTCGAACCCTCCTGACCGCCGTTCCCCGGAGATGCCCGAACGGTCCTCAGAGCCGGCGCCGCCCGGGCAGCCCGCGCGGTCCCGGGCGGACCGCCGGCGCCGGGCCGCGCTGGCAGGACGGGCACCAGTACGCGGGCCGTTCCTGCGGCGCCGTGCCGTGGTCCGCCGTCAGCACCGTGGCGCCGCAGCGCGCGCAGGGCCGCCCGGCCCGGCCGTAGACCCACTGCTGGTGGCCGTGCCGGGTGTCGCCGGTGGTGATGTGGCCGGAGCGCAGCCGGTTGGCGTCGAGGAGCTGGTGGGCGCGGGCGACCAGGCGGTCGGCGCTGGCCAGTTCGCCGACCGGCGTCCAGGGGGTGACGCCGGCGAGGTAGCAGAGCTCGTTGGCGTACACATTGCCGATGCCGGCCAGGTTGCGCTGGTCGAGCAGCGCCTCGGCGACCGGCCGGCCGGGATGGGCGAGCAGCCGGCGGACGGCCTCGGCCGGGTCCCAGTCGGGCCCGAGCAGATCGGGTCCGAGGTGGCCGACGGCGCGCTGCTCGTCGGTGGTGCGCAGCAGTTCGACGACGGGCAGCCGGTAGCCGACGGCGGTGCCGTGCTCGGTGCCGAGGACGGCGCGGATCTGGTGCGCCGGCGCGCCGGTCCAGCGCTCGCCGGGGCGGAAGACCATCCAGCGGCCGTCCATCCGCAGATGGGTGTGCAGGGTGAGGCCGCCTTCGAGGCGGGTGAGCAGGTGCTTGCCGCGCGGGACGACCTCCAGCACCCGGCGTCCGGCGAGGTCGGCGGTGGCGTGGGCGGGCACCCGCAGTTCGCCGGTGGTCAGCACCTGCCCGGCGAGGGCCGCGTGCAGGCGGGCCGCCGCGCGGTAGACGGAGTCACCTTCTGGCATGCCTCCATCCTCCCCCCGCGCGGCGGTCCCCCGCAGCCGAGCCTTCACGGCACGTCGGTCACGACGCGTCGCCGGTGCCCTCGTCGCCGGCCACCCCGTGGCGGACCACGACGACCGGGCAGGGGGCGTGCTCGGTGAGGTGGCGGCTGACCGAGCCGAGCAGGGCGCCGGTGAAACCGCCGAGGCCGCGGCTGCCGACCACGACCAGCGCCGCGCCGCGCGCAGCCTCCAGCAGGGCCTGGGCGGCGTTGCCGGGGACCACCGACTCGGTGATCCCCACGTCGGGCCGGGCGCCGACGATCCTGGCGACGGTGTCGGAGAGGGTCTTGCCGGCCAGCTCCTCGGGGTTGAACTCGGGGGCGGGCACGCTCGCCCCGGCCCAGCCGTAGAACGCCGGGTACTCCCAGGCGGCGACGGTGTGGACGGTGCCACCGGTCAGCCGGGCGTAGTCGACCGCCCAGCGCAGCGCCTGTTCCGAGGCGGGCGAGCCGTCCACACCGACGACGATCCTGGGGTTCGCGCTGTTGGCCATGCCGCTGCTCCTTGCTCGACGTGCTCCCTTGCCCTCCAAACTTAGATCAACAGGGACATTTGTCCGCCAATTGCCGCGCCGATCGGTTCGTACACCTCTGAAACTGGTACTGGCGGGTGCGCGGCATCCTCGCCACGCACCCGCCAGGGCTCAGGTTCCGACCCGGTGGCCGTCAGGCCCGGTAGGCGGCCCAGGAGTTGGACATCCGGGCGACCTGCCCGGGGGTGAACTGCGTCATGCAGGAGTCGTAGGTGTAGTCCATGAAGTTGTGGATCGGGTCCACCCCGGGAGAGGTGCAGGTGTCCCGGCCGGCCGGGCACTGGTAGGCGGCGCTCGCCTCGGCCGGGGTGTCGGCGACGTAGTCGCCCTGGCCGGTGCAGCCGCCCTGGAAGGTGTGGTAGAGCCCGAGCCAGTGGCCGACCTCGTGGGTGGCGGTGTCGCCCTCGTTGTAGTTGGTGGCCGAGCCGCCGGGGAACGAGGCGTCCAGGATGACCACGCCGTCGTTGGTCGGGTTGGACCGGTAGGAGCTCGGGAAGGTCGCCCAGCCGAGCAGCGACTGGCCGAGCTTGGCGCTGTAGAGGTTGAGGGCGTTGGCGGCGCCCTTGCGCAGCGCGGTCTTCATCGCCTTCTCGGCGCTGGAGCCCGGAGCCACGCCGTTGTACCAGGTGGCGTTGTCGGTGTAGTCGGTGGAGACCAGCTGGAAGCGGAACTGGCTCGCGGTGTTGCCCGTGCCCTGGCCGCTGTACGCGGCGTTGAGGATGTCGATCTGCCGGGCGATGGTGGTGGCCGACAGCTTGCCGGTGGTGCCGGAGTGCACGACGTGCATGTACACCGGGATGGTCGTGGTGGCGGCCAGCGTGCCGGGCGCGACCAGCGCGCCGCCCTGCGCGGAGTGCCCCAGCTGGGTGAGCCTCGCCTGCAGGTCCGCGTCCATGGCCTTGGCCTGGGTGTCGGTGACGGCGTTGGGCTCCTGGGCGTTGGGGCTGCCGGCGGGCTTGCGGGCCGAGGCGTCCTGGGAGGTGTCGCCGGCGCAGGCGACGGACGGGGCCTGGGCCGGGGCGCCGGCCGCGGTGAGCGCGGTGGGGGCCGCGAACTGGGTGAGGCCGAGGGCGGCGACGACTGCGGCCGCACCGAGGAACTTGTTGGTGGCACGCGAGGGGACACGGGCGGAACGACGCATCTGCGCTCCTGTGGGGTGGTGGGGGACAGCGGCTGAGGGGGGCCGCCGAGCCACAGGCTACGCAGAGTCGCGTGTACGCGTCAGATGGGTTCCGGCCTGGAACTTCTGACGACAAATCGGACATAATCCGGAAGTTTGAGCGGTCTGACCTCGCCGCACATGGAGCATTTCCCGTCGCGCGCGTGCGCACAGTACCGGCCCCGGCCTGTCCGAAACGTGACACCCCGTCTGCCCCGCGCAGCGGTGCGGCGGCCGGCGGGAAGGACGAACGGGGTGAACCGGGCGCCCGAACCGCCTCGCCGAGATTACGACGCCACGAAGACGATCTCCCGCAGGGCACGCGCACCGGCCCGGTCGAGTACCACGGCCGACGCACATCCGGCGGGCGGGCACCCCGTGCCGGCCAGCCGCCGGTGCAGCCGCCGGGCGGCGTCCCGGTGCCGGGCGAAGGCGTACGCGGAGACGCCCTGCCCGCGGGCGCGCTGGCCGTCGCGGGCCTCCTCGGCGGTGGCGTCCAGCAGGACCAGGTGCACCCGGCGCCCCTGCCGCGCGGCCACCCGGACCAGCCACTGCCGCACATGGGGCACCGCCCCGCAGTCGTGCACGGCGAGCGGCCCGCCGGCCAGCACCGCGCGCCGCAGCCGCCGGTAGTGCGCGATCCGCACCAGCGGGCGGTACACCGCGTACGGCAGCCAGGACGGCATCCGGGCCGCGTACTCCTCGCGGACCGTCTGGGAGTCGATCAGCGGGGCGCGCACGCAGCGGCGCATCAGCGTGCTCTTGCCGCTGCCCGGCAGCCCGGAGACCACCAGCAGGTCGCCCGCCGGGTAGTGCAGCGCGGCCGGCCGGACCCGGCCGGGCCGGGTGTGCCGGAGGTCCTGCAGGCCGCGCGGGCGCAGCGCACCGGCGGCCGGCTCCGCCGCGACGTCCGGGCAGCCGGCCCGGGGCGTCCGGACCGTCCGGCCGAGGACCGTCCTGGAGACCTGCGTGTCCACCATCGAAACCCCCTGCCTCCCCGCCGGCCCGGGCTCTCCCGGACCCGCCCCCCGAAGAGTCCTTTCCCTTCAAGAGAGAGTAAAGACTAATGGTCACAACGGGTCCGGGCCGAGCCTTTTACCGCCCCAGGTACGTCACAGAAGCGCACCGGGACCGTTACAGGGGCCGCCCCCCCCCCGGATGACCGGGCGCACGGGGCGGCTCAGCCGAGCTGCGGGGCGATCCGGGAGGCGATCAGCTCCAGGTGGTCGAGGTCGTCCAGGTCCAGCACCTGGAGGTAGATCCGCTGGGAGCCGGCGGCGGCGTACCGGCCGATCTTCTCCACCACCTCGTCCGGGGTGCCGGCCAGGCCGGTGGCCTTCAGCACGTCGACCTCGCGGCCGATCGCGGCGGCCCGGCGGGCCACCTCGGCGTCGTCCCGGCCGGCGCAGACCACCAGGGCGGCGGAGTAGACGAGGTCGTCGGCCCGGCGGCCGTGCCGCTCGGCCGCCTCGCGGACCCGGCCGAACTGGGCGGCGGTGTCCTCGACGGATTCGAAGGGCAGGTTGAACTCGTCGGCGAAGCGGGCGGCCAGGGCCGGGGTGCGGGTCGGGCCCCGGCCGCCGACCAGCACCGGGATCCTCGCCTGGGCCGGCTTGGGCAGCGCCGGCGACTCGCTCAGCCGGTAGTACGTCCCCTCGAAGTCGAAGGTCTCGCCCAGCGCGGTGCTCCAGAGACCGGTGATGATCTCCAGCTGCTCCTCCAGCCGCCCGAACCTCTCCTTCGGGAAGGGGATGCCGTAGGCGGTGTGCTCCTGCTCGAACCAGCCCGCGCCGAGGCCGAACTCGATCCGGCCGCCGCTCATCGCGTCGACCTGGGCGACCTGGATGGCGAGCACACCGGGCAGCCGGAAGGTGGCGGCGCTCATCAGGGTGCCGAGGCGGATGGTGCTGGTCTCGCGGGCGAGGCCGGCCAGGGTGATCCAGGCGTCGGTCGGGCCGGGCAGGCCGCTCAGCCCGCCCATCCGGAGGTAGTGGTCGGAGCGGAAGAAGGCGCTGAAGGCCCCCAGCTCCTCGGCGGCCCGGGCCACCCGCAGGAGGGTGTCGTAGCTCGCGCCCCGCTGAGGCTCGGTGAAGATGCGCAGATCCATGCCGGCCATTCTGGTGCGGACCACCCGCCGCCCGCCCGGATTCCGCCGAACCGGTACCGGCCGGACGGCGGCGGCCGGCCGAGGACGACGGGCCGGCGCCGGCGGCGTGGCCAAGGTCTCAGCCCGGAACCGCCCCGCGCGGCCGGAGCCGCGCCCGCTCTCGCCTACCGTGGACGGATGTTCGCCACGCCCGACGAGTCCGACCGGGGCTCCCCCGACCCGCACAGCCGGCCGGCCGGCTGCCCGCTGCCGGGGATCGTCGCCGCCTTCACGCCCCGGCTCGCCGAGTTCGCCTTCGAGCCCGGCTTCACCGCGGCCGTCGACCAGCACGCCGCCGAGCTGCGCGAACTGCTGTACGCGCAGGGACCGGAGCTGCTGCCCCGGCCCCTGGACCGTGCGGAGTTGTCCGACTACGCGCTGGGCTTCCTCGACGCGCTCGCCGAGATCGGCTGGCGCGAACCGGTCGGGTACGACTACGCGGTGCACCGGCTGACCGCGATCTGCTGGCTGGTCCGGCAGGACGGCCTGCTCGCGGCCTGACCGGCGTCCGGCGGGTCAGCCCGGTTGCTCGCCCGGCCGGCCCGGGTCGATGCCCGGCGCCGGCGGCGCGGCCTGGGTGGCCGGCCGGGCCGGCTGGTTGGCCAGCGCGTCCGAGCGGCCCGCCTGGTAGGCGCCGCCGCGCAGCTTGGCGGTCTCCTGCTCGGCGCTGGAGAGCCAGCGCTCCCAGCGCTGGCGCATCGGGATGATCAGGCCGCCGCCGACGCCGACGATCAGCACGCCCGCGATCGAGGCCAGCACCGCGACCAGCACCGGTCCGGTGATCGCGGTGGCGATCCCGGCCTGCCCGAGCGCCGCGATCACACCCAGCAGGACGATGAACGCCCAGGCGACGGTGGCCACCGTCCGCCCGTACGCCGCCCCGGCCAGCGCGCTGCGCACGATGTCGCGCACGGCGTTGGCGATGGCCATCGCGACGACCACGATGACGACCGCGACGATGCCCCTCGGCAGCCAGGCGACGATCCCATTGATCATCACACTGATCGGGTTCGGGCCGAAGACGCCGAAGGCCAGTTGGAGGGCCATCAGCAGGATCGCGTAATAGACGATCTTGGCGACGATCCCGGTCAGGTCGTACTTCGAGCCCTCCAGGTGCCGGGCGATCCCGGACCGCTCGGCGACCCGCTCGGACCCGACCCGGCGCAGCACCCGGTCGAGCAGCCGGGCGATGGCCTTGGCCACGAACCAACCGATGACCAGGATCGCCAGGAAGGCGATGAACTGGGGAATGAACTTGGCGACCTTCGACCAGGCTTCGGTGAAGCCGGAGCCGAAGTCGACGGACAGGGCGAGCTGCTGGGCCACGGGAGTCCTCCACTCGGCGACACCGCGCCGGGCGGCGCGGGCCCCCCTCCCTTCGTGGATAGCAGCGGCGCCCGGGGCCCGCACGCCCCGGCCGCCGGTCGTGGCCTTCCCGGGTGAACCTCTCCGGCCGCCGGGGCTCCCCGCCGAGCGCGCCCGGCACGTACAGTGGCGGTCCGGACGGACGGCAGGCGGGGAGCGGAACGACGTGAGCGACAACCGTACGGGCGGCGGCCACCGGGCGCTGGTCTGGCACGGAGCCCCGGAGCGGCCGGGCGCCGCGGTGCTGGTCCTGCACGGCGGCCAGGAGCACGGCCTCGCCAGGCCGGGTCCGCTCAACCTGCCCGGCCTGCGGATGAGCGGCTTCGTGCGGGCGCTGCGCCGCGAGACCGCGGGCGCGGGTGTGGCGATCGGCACCGTCCGCTACCGCCACCGGGGCTGGAACGGCGAGCGGGCCGACGCCGCCCGGGACGCCGTCGCCGCGCTCGACGACCTCGCCGAGGAGCTCGGCCCGGTGCCGACCGTCCTGGTCGGCCACTCGATGGGCGGCCGGGCCGCCCTGCACGCGGCCGGCCACCCCACGGTCACCGGTGTCGTCGCGCTCGCCCCCTGGTGCCCGTCCGACGACCCGTGCGAGCAGCTGGCCGGCCGGGACGTCCTGATGCTGCACGGCGACCTCGACCGGATCACCTCCCCCGCCGACACCCGCGCCTTCGCCGCCCGTGGCCGCGCGGCGGGCGCCCGGGTCTGCGGCTACACCGTCGCCGGCACCGGCCACACCCTGATGCGCCGGATCGGCGACTGGCACCGCGCCACCGCCCGGCTCTCCGCCGGCCTGCTCGGACTGCGCGACCTGCCCCCGGAGACCGCCGCCGCGCTCGCCCTCCCCGCCGCCTCCGGCGACTGCCTCGGCCTTCCCCTCCCGGCCCACCCCCGCACCGCCCCGCCCCGGGTCCCGGCCCGCCCCCTGCCCACCGACGCCTGAACGGGTCCGCGCCGGCCGACGGATGCCGCCCGGCGCGGTGCCGTGGTGGTGCTCGGGATGGCCGCGTACCGGTCAGCGGCCGGTGCCGCCGAGGCCGGCCGGGGGCGGGTGGGCGACATGGTGGTCCGTTCCTTTGCTGGAGGTGCGACGGCGGATCGGCATCGGCGCTTCGCGTCCCGCGGTTGACGCTCGTTCCGGTGTCCCGCCGTTCCCGGCGGGAGCGTTCCCCGCCGGCGATGAACAGCTTCGCCGGTGGACCGGGGGCCGGGGAAGGTCCTGCGGCTGTCTCCCCCCGGACTGGCGCCCTTCGGACGCCATCATGCCCATGCCAATAGTTGCCGAGGCAGGGGCCTTCGGAGCCGGGAGCGGTTTCCCCGGGGACGGCCCGACTGTCCGCGCGGGCGGGTATCCTGATGCACCGTCGGGGCGGATCTTCGAGGGGGCGGGGCCCGGTGACCGAAACGGTGACGATCGATCTCGGGGACGGCACGACCGTCCGCGCCGAGGTGATCGGCGAGGTGAGCTTCCAGCAGCCGGAGGCGGCCCCGGACGAGGCGGGCGATTTCGGGGACGCCGCGTTCCGCCCGGGCCGGCGGGCCGCCGAACAGCTGGGTTCGGCGGTGCTGCTCACGCTCGACGAGGTGCGCAACACCGTTCAGGGAATCGGCCGTTGGGCGGCCGAGAGCATCGCGCAGGACGCGGCCGGCGCCCCCGACGGCTTCGAGGTCGAGTTCGGCCTCAAACTGGCGGTCAAGTCGGGACAGCTCCTCGGCGTCATCGCCGAGGCCGGCAGCGAGGCCGGGCTGACCGTCCGGCTCTCCTGGGACCTCGCGGAACGGCGCCGCCGGCCGGCCGTCACGCCGAGCGCCCCGGCCGACGCCGAGTGAGCGCACCCGCCCGGATCGGTCTCGCCGAGGCCGAGGCCCTACGCCACTGCACCGTCAGCGTCGAGATCGCGGGCTCCTTCCGCGGCAGCGGCTTCCTGGTCGCCCCGGGGCTCGCCGTCACGGCGGCGCACGTCCTCGTCGCGGTGGCGCCGCCGGCCCCGGTGCGGGTCCGGCACGCCTCCGGCGCCCACGACGTCCCGGCCGACGGCATCCGGCTGGCCCCCGCGCGGGGCGACGCCGGGAAGTTCCACCCGTTCCCCGATCTCGCCCTGCTCCCGGTGCCCGGCTGGACCGGCCACCCCGTGGCCCGGCTCGCCGCCGAGGAGGCCGAGCCGGACACCGTCCTCACCGCCCTCGGGTACTCCACCTACACCCCCGGCCACGGGCCGCAGCCCGACACCCTGGCGCTGCGGGTGGTCGGCCGCGCCGGGGACTTCGTCGGCGTGCGCGGCGACGGCATCCGCGACGGCCACAGCGGCAGCATGCTGGTCGGCGCGGACGGCCTGGTGCGGGGTGTCCTCAAGGGCAGCCGTTCCTACCAGCGGGACGAGGGCGGCTGGTACACCCCGGTCGGCGCGCTGGCCGCGCTGCTCGGCACGGCGGGCGTCGAGCCGGGCATCGGGCCGGCCGGCGGGGCAGTCGCGCCGTCCGCCACCGCCCCGCCGGGCGACGGCGAACTGGTCGCCGCCCTGATGGCCTTCCGGCTGCTGCGGCGCTCCGACGGGCGGTTCCTGCTGCTGGACGCCATGGGCCGGCGACTCGGCCTGCCGTACGCCTTCGAGGCGGACGAGCTCCCCGAGCAGCGGCTCCACCTGCACAGCGTCGTGGACGCCTGCCGGAGCTTCCGCGACGGACGCGAAGCGCTGCGGGCGCTGGTCACCGCGCTGGAGGAGCTGGCCCCCGACGACGGTGCCCTCGACGGTCTGCGCGCACTCGTCGACCGGGCCACCGGTGACCGGGTGGGCGGATGAGCGGAGCGGCGGACGCCCCACCGGCTCCGAGACCCTGGTCCGCGGAGGCGGACCGTCTGCTGGTCGCCGTCCTCCTCGACTTCCGGCAGATACCGGACCAGCAGTTCCGGCGGCGCCTGGTGGCCCTGGTGGGCCGGTCGGCGGAGGCGGCGGGCATCGAGTCGGACGTCGTCGAGAACGGCCAACCGCGCGCCCACCTCTGGAACCTGGTCGACGCCGTCGCGGCGCGCGCCGACCCCTGGGCGCGCTGGAAGCCGTCCAGGAGGCCCTGCGCACCCTGGCCCCGAACGACGGGGCGCTGCCCTGGCTGGAGCTGACCGCGCTGGCCGCGGGACGCGGCGCCGCGCCGTCCGCCGACGAACTCCTCCCGCTGATCGCCGAATTGCGCACCCTGCCGGCGCTGCCCGGACTGCACCGCCACGTCCCCGAGAACACCGGGGCGCTCCGGACCCCGGCCCCCGGGAGGACCCTGCCCGCCATCCTGTGCCGCCTCCTCGACCGGCGCGGCCCCGACATCCTCGGACCCCTTGTCGCCTTCCTCCGCGCGCTCGACGCCGACCCGGACGTCACCGGCTGCGCGGACCTCCCCGCGCTGCGGCGCTTCCTCGACACCTTCCGCGGCCCCGTGCCGGTGGCCGCGGCGACCGGGGCCCGAGAACGGCTGATCGTCCAGATCCGGCTGGACAAGGAGAGCCCCGAGCACACCGGCGACACCCGGTACCGCCTGCACGTCTCCTACTACCGTCAACCGCTGGCGGGCGGACCGTTCCGGCGGGTCGGCAGCCACAGCGACACCAAGCCGTTCACCAAGACCGAACTGCTCGACACGGGCAGCGCGCGACTGTACGTCTGGAAGGAGCTGAAGCAGGCGATCTTCCGCTCGACGGGCCCGGTCCGGATCGAGTTCCTGCTGCCGCGCTCCATCCTCGGGTACGCCGCCGAACTCTGGTCCGCCGGCCCCACCGGCCGCCCGCTGGGCCAGCACCACCCGGTGGTGGTACGGCAACTGGAGCGGTACACCGACCTGTTCCCCGACTTCCAGGTCTGGCGGGACCGCTGGGAGCACCTCGGCGTCCTGGGCACCGATCCCGCCGAGGTCCTCGGCCGGATCGGCTGGCCCTCCCTCGACCCCGCGCACGTCGCCGACCTGCACCGCTGGCTGGACGCCGACGAGAGCGTCGCCTGCCTGGGCCTCGACATCCCGTACGACCAGCTGGACCCCGAGGTGCAGTACGCCGTGGACAACGCGATGTACTTCAGCGGGATGCCGGTCCTGCTCTGGCGGCGGGTCGCCGGTGACGCGGGCCCGCTCGTGGAGGCCCTGTGCGAGCACCGCCCGACCCGGCTCGCCGAACTGCCCGACGCCGTCCACCGGTACCGAAGACGGATCCAGGGGCGGGTCGCGGACCCGGAGCACACCGTCACGCTCCTCTGGGACGACCCGGACTGCGTGGATCCCGACCAGGACTACCTCTTCCCGGGGATGGCCGGATGACCGCCCATCTCCACGGAGCCCAGACCACACGCGGCGAGGCAGGAGCGGACATGGCCGAGGACTGGTGGATCTACCAGGGCACCGGAGGTCCCCACGACGGGATCGCCGCACTCCCCCCGGCACCCCCCTGGCGGGCCTTCGGCGCCCCGGGCACCGACCCCGCGACGCTGCCCGCCCCGCCCCCGGAGGACGCCTCGGCCGGGCTGACCGCCCGCCGACTCGGCAAGGCCCGGCAGGCCGCGGCCTACCAGGCGGACGAGCGGGAGGTGCAGGCCGTCAACCTCGCCCTGCACCTGCGCCGCCCCCTGCTCATCACCGGCAAGCCCGGTGTCGGCAAGTCGACCCTCCCCTACGCGGTCGCCCGCGAGCTGCGCCTCGGCCCGGTCCTGCGCTGGCCGATCAGCAGCCGTTCCACCCTGCGCGACGGCCAGTACGCCTACGACGCGATCGGGCGGCTGCACGAGGCCGGGCTCTGGCGGGAGAAGGACCGGCGCGCCGACCGGCCCGAGGAGCGGCGCCGCTACGGTGTCCTCCGCGACCGCGCCGACCGTGAACCCCCCGCCGTCGGACGGTTCCTCCGGCTCGGTCCGCTCGGCACGGCGCTGCTGCCCTGGCGGACCCCCCGGGTGCTGCTGATCGACGAGCTCGACAAGAGCGACATCGACCTGCCCAACGACCTGCTGAACGTCTTCGAGGAGGGCGAGTTCGAGATCCCCGAGCTGTCGCGGCTCGGCCCCGGCCCGCAGGAGATCGGCACCGCCGACCAGGGCCGGACCGCGGTGGTGCGGGGCGGCGTGGTGCGCTGCGCGGAGTTCCCGCTGGTCGTGCTCACCAGCAACGGCGAACGGGACTTCCCGAGCGCCCTGTTGCGGCGCTGCGTCCGGTTGGAGATCCAGCCGCCGGACGAGCGGCGGCTCGCCGCCATGGTCGCCGCCCACCTGGGCTGGACGGCGGGAGCCTCCCCGGCGACGGTGGCACTGATCGGCGAGTTCCTGCGCCGTCAGCAGGCGGGCGCGGAACTGGCCAACGACCAGTTGCTCAACGCCCTGCTGATGGCCGGGCGCGGGCTGTGGGACGGCGAGCGGGGGCACGCGGTCCTGCACGACGTGCTGCTGCGCGCGCTCAACGAGAGCTGACGCCGGTGCGGCCGCCGGCGGAGGAGGGGCTGCGGGAGGCGCTCGCCGGTCTGCTCGACCCGGCCGGCGGCGGGCCGACGGCCGAGGACGTCGCGGACGTCCTGTGGATCGCCCGCGTGGCCGCCCGGTCCGCGCCGCCGACGGCCGGGCGGCCGCCGTCCGCCGCGGGCCGGCCGGCCCGGCCCGCTCCGCCGGCTCCGCTGCCGCCGCTTGCTCCACCGCTGCCTCCGCCTTCGGCCTCCACGGCGACGGTGGGGCCCTCCGCCCCGGTGCCGCCGCCGCGCCCTTCCCTGCCGCCGGCGCCCCCGCCACCGCGCGACCACCGGCCCGCCCCTCGGCGCGCCCCCGCGGCCACGCCCCGGCCGCCCGCCCCGCCGGCCGCCGGGCCCCGGGCCGCGCTGCACGCCCGCGAGGGCACCGCCGCCCCGGACACCCCGGGCGCCGCGGGGGCCCGCGGCGGCCACATCGTCCAGGTCACCCAGCCCGCCGCGCTCGCCGGCGGGCTCGACCTGGCCCGGGCGCTGCGTCCGCTGCGCCGCCCGGTCGACGCGCCGGGGCGGGCCACCCTCGACGAGGAGGCGACCGTCGAGGCCACCGCCGAGACGGGCATCCTCCTCCCGGCCTGGCGCCCCGCCCAGCAACCGCACTTCTCCGTCGACCTGTTGGTGGACACCGGCGCCACCATGGCGGTCTGGCACCGGCTCGCCGGAGAGCTGAGCACCCTGCTGGAGCGGCACGGCGCGTTCGCCGACGTACGCTGCTGGGCGCTCGGCACGGACGGGCCGGTGCCGACGCTCGAACCGTTCCACCGCCGCCGCCCGGTCCGGCCCTCCGAGGGGACGGCGCAGCGGGCCCACTGGTCCCGGCCGCTCGCGGACCCGACCGGCCGGCGGATCCTGCTCGTCCTCACCGACGGGGTCGGCCCGGCCTGGTACCACACCGAGCTGCCGGGCTTCCTGGCACGGGCCGTCGCCGCCCGGCCCACGGCCGCGCTCCAGGTGCTGCCCCGGCGGCTGTGGCACCGGACGGCCCTGCGCACCGCCCCCGTCGAGGCGCGGGCCGCGGTGGCCGGCCGGGCGGTCCCGGAGTTCCGTTCGGACGCCGCCCTGCCCGGCGTGCCACGCGGCGTCCGGGGAGCCGCCGACCGGGCCCGGGTCCGGTGGCTGCCGGTGCTGGAGGTCGACGCCGACTGGCTCTCCCCCTGGGCCGAGCTCACGGCCGGGCGCACCGCCGGGTGGACGCCGATGCTCGCCGCGCCGGTCGCGGGCGTGCCGCGCCCGCGGCGTCCCCCGGTCACCGCCGAGGACGGCGTCCCGCCGGGCCGCCGGGTCGAGCGGTTCCGGGCCGGCAGCTCACCGACCGCCTACCGGCTGGCCTGCCACCTGGCGGCGGCCCCGCTGAGCCTGCCGCTGATGCGGCTGGTCCAGCGGGCGACCGTGCCCGAGTCCGGTCAGACCGACCTCGCCGAGCTGTTCGTCTCCGGCCTGATCGAGAGCCGGGGCACGGCCGAGGACCCGGACGAGCAGGTCTACGACTTCCGGACGGGCGTCCGGGAGGAACTGCTCGGCGAGCTGACCCGCACCGAGTCGGTCCACGTCCTGAAGCACGTCCTCACCAGGGTCTCCGGCCGGGTCGCCGCGACCTTCGGCGGCACCCTCGACTTCCGCGCCCTGGCCACGGTCGGCCCCGACGGCTCCGGCGTCCTGCTCCCGGACCGCAGCCTGCCGTTCGCCGAGGTCGCGCTGGCCGTGCTGGCCGGTGCGGGCGGCCGGCACGCCGACCTGGCGACCCGGCTGGCCGAGGCGGTCCGGCGGCACGCGCGCGGCCCCGGCGTTCCGGTCCCCAGACCGGAGCTGCTGAACCCCGTGCTGCCGGTGCAGAGCCCGCCCGAGTTGCCGGACATGATCGGGCGGCGTGCCGAACTGGCCGCGCTGGCGGACGCCTTCGACCCGGCCCGGCCGCCGCTCGCACCCGACCGTCCCCGGCTGGTGGTGATCGCCGGCGCACCGGGCTCGGGCCGCCGCCGGCTCGTCCAGGAGTACATCGGGCGCCACGGCGGGCGGCACACCTTCAGTCACTGGATCAATGCCGGCACCGCCACGTCCCTGGCGACCGGACGCGGCTGGCTCCATGACGCGCTGACCCGGGCGGGCGAGCCCCCCGGCGAGCCGTCGCCCGACGCGCTGTGGCGGCGGCTGGCCCGGCACCGGGACTGGCTCCTGGTCTTCGACGGCCTTGCCCCGTTCAACGACCTCGACCAGGGCGCGCTCCCCTTCTCCTTTCCCGACCAGGGCGAGGGCTGCGTCATCGTCACGACCGACCGCGCCGGCGGCTGGACCGGTACGACCGCCACGATCGTCACCCTCGGCCCGCTCACCGACGAGGAGATCCTGGAGGCGCTGCGGGCCCGTCTGGGCGAGGCCCACGACCCGGCGGACCGCCGTCAGCAGGAGCGCCTGCGCGAGGTGGCCGCCCGGCTGCCGCGCGACCCGGAGTTCCTGGCCGGGTACCTGCTCGACTCGGAGCTCTCGGTGGTCCGGGCGGAGGCGGCGCGCCGGCGCGCGGCCGCGGGCGCCCCGGCCGAGGAGACCGCGGCCCCGACGTCCGGGGCGGGCGTCGCCAACGACCCGGCGGAGCCCGGGGAACCGGCCACCGCCGGCGCGGAACCCCCGCCGGCCGCGGCGGACGGGGAGGACCCGGCCGAGGCGCCCGGGGCGGGGCGCGGCCCGACCGTTCCGTCACCCGCCCCCCGGTCCTGGCACCCCGATGTGCGGATGTCCCCCGCGTTCACCGGCCGGGAGAGGGAACTCGACGAGCTGCTCGGTTTCCTCGCCCCCCGTGAATCCGCCGTCCCCCGGATCGCCCTGGTCACCGGCATGCCCGGGGTGGGCAAGTCCGAACTGGTCGTCCAGGCCGTCGGCCACGCGGTCGAACGGCGGTGGTATCCCGGCGGGACCTTCCACCTCGACCTGGCGCACCGGCACACCGGGCTCCGGCTCACGCCCGCGGAGGGCCTGAACGCCATGCTCGACGCCCTCGGCGTCGACACCTCCGAGCTTCCGGCGGCCCTGGACGACCGGACCCACCTCTACCGCCGCACGCTCACCGCGACCGCCCGGCGGGAGGGGGCGGTCCTGGTGATGCTGGACAACGTGACGAGCGCCGAGCAGGTCACCACGCTCCTGTCGTACGACGGCCGCGTGACCATCGTCGTCACCTCCCGCCGTTTCCTGCCGATCGACGCCCGCCGGTGGGACGTCGACGTACTGCCCGCCGAGCCGTCCGTCCAGCTCCTCCAGAACATGCTGCAAGCGCTCAGACCCCAGGACACCCGCATCGGCCGGGCACCCAACCAGGCACTGGCCCTCGCCGAACTCTGCGGTGGCCTGCCGATCGCGCTGACGGTCTGCGCCGGCCTCCTGGCCGACGACCCGAACCGTCCGGTGCGCTCGCTGGTCGAGCAGCTCACCGCCCCGAACTTCCACCTCGACGAGCTCCACTACGGGGCGCAGCGCCTGGACACGACCTTCCGCGAGTCGTACGCGGAACTCTCCACCGAGGAGGCCCGGCTCCTCCGGCTGCTCACCGTGTACCCGCACCCCGAACTGTCCACGGACGTCGCCGCCGGCCTCGCGGACTGCGACTTCCCGCAGGCGGACCGGCTCATGACCGCGCTGGCCCACGAACGGCTCGTCGAGGCCGCGCCGTCCGGGGACCGTTGGCGCCTGCACCCCATGGCCAGGCTCTACGCCGCCGATCAGATCCCCGGCCGCTACGGATTTCCCGCCGAGCGCGCCCGGCTGCTGCGGTACTACCGGACGCTGACCGGAGCCGCCGTCGAAGTCGCCCACGGCCCGGCCGACCCGTCCGCCGCGCGTTTCCAGGACGCCGCCGACGCGATCGGCTGGTTGCGGAGGGAACGGTCGATCCTGGTCGCGCTGATCGTCCTCGCGGCCCGGCACGATCTCGCCGAGGCCCTCGCCCTCGCCGTCCTCCTGATGCCCTTCCTCGTCGACGGAGGCCACGTCGACGATGTCACCACCGTGGCGAGGGCCGTGGTCGCCGCCGACGGCCGACGGGGGTACCGCGAGGGTGCGGCGGCGCTGCTGCGGGTCGCCGACGGCCTCCAGCGGCCGGGTCCCTACCCCTCGCCCGTCGAATCCGACCGGCGCCTCGCACACGCGCGCCTGGTCCAGCTCGTCGACGGCACGCTGACGGCGCGACAGCTGAACCTCGCCGTCCAGGTGGCGGACGACGCCCCGGGGACGGCGCTCGTCACGGTGGTGTGGCTGGGCGTCGTCCTGTCCGCCACGGAGCCCGCCGGCACGGTGGCCGAGGCGCCGGCCTCGTTCGGCGTCGACCACCTGCTCACCGTCACCGGTCCCGCCGACCCGCTCGTGAGCGCCGGAAGGGTCCTCCTGGAACTCTGGGACCGGCTGGCCGCTCACCCCCACCCGCCGGCCCCGCGGGTCACCGTCGCCGTCCACTACGGGCCGCCCCCCTCCCACCAGCCCAGGGCGGCCCAGCTGAGGAACCGGCTCGCCCGGACGCCGGACCACCCGGGAAGCCCCATCGCGGCCGTCGCCGTCTCGGAAGCGGTGTTCGGGCTGCTCACCGAACGCTTCGGCATGAACCTGGCCCTCGACTTCGATCTGATCATCCCCGTCGGGACCGAGGTCCGCCCCGACGACGAGCCGACCTACCTGTACAGCGGCGACCCCCAACTCCTGGGCGTGATGCTCTCCGACCCCACCCGGCGGCGGATCACCGGGCCCTGACCAAGGCGGCGGCGCCCCGTGGCCGGTCCGATGTCAGTGGTGTCTGATCCACTACCCCTGTACCGGAGCCACCACCGAGCAGACAGGGACCGCCGGCCATGGGCGTACTGACCGACTACTTCCGCGCGGCCGACGACGCCGCCGTCCTCGCCGCGCTCGGTGATGCCGAGGGCGGGCCGCTGGTCGGGGGCGGGCGGGCGGTGTTCGACGGGACCGAGGCGAAGGGGGTGGACCCGGACGTCGTGCTGGGGCAGCTGATAGCCGTGGTCCGGCGGGTGGAGTGGGCGGTCGACCTGGTCGGCGGGACGCCGGTGTGGCCGACCACGCCCCCGCCCGGCCGGGAGGGGCCCGCGGACGAGGACGACCCCTGGGTGACCGGGCCGTGGGTGATGAGACTCGACCGCGCGGTGCGGGACACCCTGGCGGAACTCCCGGCGGCCGAGGCCGCCGAGGCCGGCGCCCGGTGGGCGGCGGCGACGGCGGAGGAGCTGCCCGGCCTGGACGGCGAGGACCTGCGGCCGCTGGTCGAGGACCTGTCCGGCCTGGCGCGTCGCGCCCGGGAGGCCGGCGAGGACCTCTACTGCTGGCTCTGTCCCTGATAGGGCGTGGGGTGGATATTTCACTGGCAGAAATATCCACCCGATCGACGGCGTTGGCCCCGGGAGGTGTGCGGGAAGGGCCCGCACCGCCGAGAACAGGAGCGGCCCCGTGCGCGTCGAGATCTGGAGCGACATCAACTGCCCGTGGTGCTACATCGGCAAGGCGCGGTTCGAGCGGGCACTGGAGACGTTCCCCCACCGCGCGGACGTCGAGGTCGTGCACCGGTCCTTCGAGCTCGACGCCCGGGCTCCGCACCAGGCGCGGCCGGTGGTGCCGCTGCTCGCCGCCAAGTACGGGATGGGGCTGGAGCAGGCGGAGGCGGCGGAGCAGCGGATCGCGGAGACCGCGCGGGCGGAGGGGCTGGCGTACGTCCGCGCGGGGCGGGACGCCGCGAACTCCTTCGACATGCACCGGATGCTGCACTTCGCCGCCGAGCACGGGCGGCAGGCGGCGCTGCTGGACCTGCTCTACCGGGCCAACTTCGCCGAGGAGGGGTCCGCGTTCGCGCCGGGGCGGCTGGTGGAGCTGGCCGTCGAGGCCGGGCTGGACGGCACGGAGGCGGCGCGGGTGCTGGCCGACCGGGCGGCGTACGCGGACGCGGTGCGCGAGGACGAGGCGACGGCGAGCGCGATGGGCGCCACCGGCGTGCCGTTCTTCGTTTTCGACCGCCGGCTCGGGGTCTCGGGCGCCCAGCCGGCCGAGACCTTCACGGCGGCGCTGGAGCAGGCCTGGGACAGCCGGACGGTCCTGCCGCTGATCGGTGGTGGCGGGGAAGACCGGGAAGGCGGAGAGGCGTGCGGCCCGGAGGGGTGCGCGGTCCCGCAGCGCTGAGCGCCCGCGGATGCGGGATGCTGGCCGCATGAGGAGCGCGGTGGTGGTGGGCGGCGGGCCGAACGGGCTCGCCGCCGCCGTCCGGCTGGCGCGGGCCGGGGTGCGGGTGACGGTGCTGGAGGCCGCCGGGGAGGTGGGCGGCGGGGCGCGCAGCGGCGAGGCGATCGTGCCCGGGCTGCTGCACGACCACTGCTCGGCCGTCCACCCGATGACCATCGGCTCGCCGTTCCTGCGCGGCCTGGGGCTGGAGCGCTTCGGGCTGGAGTTCCGGCTGCCGGAGATCGACTGCGCGCACCCGCTGGACGACGGCACGGCCGGCGTCCTGCACCGCTCGGTCGCCGACACCGCCGCCGGACTGGGCGGCGCGGACGGCCGGCGGTGGCGGCAGCTGTTCGAGCGCCCGGTCGCGGGGTACGACCGGCTCGCCGCCGACATCATGGGCCCGCTGCTGCGCCTGCCCCGCCATCCCCTGCGGCTCGCCCGCTTCGGTCCACCCGCGCTGCTCCCGGCCTCCGTGCTCGCCCGGGCGTTCTCCGGCGAGCGGGCGCGGGCGCTGTTCGGCGGGGCGGCGGCGCACGCCTTCCAGCCGCTGCACCGGCCGCTGAGCGCCGCGATCGGGCTGGGGCTGCTGACCTCGGGGCACCGGTACGGCTGGGCGGTCGCCGGCGGCGGCTCGGGGGCGATCACCCGGGCGCTGGTCGCCCTGCTCACCGAACTGGGCGGCACGGTCGAGACCGGGGTACGGGTC
Source organism: Kitasatospora sp. NPDC097605 (assembly GCF_040302725.1). Classification (NCBI taxonomy): domain Bacteria; kingdom Bacillati; phylum Actinomycetota; class Actinomycetes; order Kitasatosporales; family Streptomycetaceae; genus Kitasatospora; species Kitasatospora sp. NPDC097605. The sequence goes on from NZ_JBEOSF010000010.1 coordinate 51,529, forward strand.
CGCTCGGCCGCCGGGATCCCGCCCGCCGACCTCGTCCTGTACGACCTCGCGCCCGGCGCCGTCGCCGACATCCTCGGCGACCGCCTGCCGGCCCGGACCGCCCGCGCCTACCGGCGCTTCCGCCACGGGCCCGGCGCCTTCAAGGTGGACTTCGCCGTCGAGGGCGGCGTCCCCTGGACGGCCGAACCCGCCCGCCGGGCCGGCACCGTCCACCTCGGCGGCACCTTCGCCGAACTCGCCGCCGCCGAGCGTGCCGTCGCCGCCGGACGGATGCCGGAGCGCCCGTTCGTCCTGGTCGGCCAGCAGTACCTGGCCGACCCGGGGCGCTCGGCCGGCGACGTCCACCCGCTGTGGACCTACGCCCATGTGCCGAACGGCTACACCGGCGAGGCGACCGGGGCGATCACCGCCCAGATCGAACGCTTCGCCCCCGGCTTCCGCGAGCGGATCATCGGCCTGGCCGTCCACCGCCCCGCCGACTTCGCGGCCGGCAACCCCAACTTCGTCGGCGGCGACATCATGACCGGCGCCAAGGACGCCGCCCAGCTCCTGCTCGGCCCCCGCCCCACCCTCCACCCGTACGCCACCGGCCTGCCGGGCCACTACCTCTGCTCCGCCGCCACCCCGCCCGGCCCCGGCGTCCACGGCATGTGCGGCGCCCACGCCGCCGAGGCCGCCCTGCGGTGGCTGCGGGGCTGACCGACAACGCATGAGCGGGGCTTGGGCCGAATGCGTGTATCGCTCTCTTGACTGGCGTCATCGAAGCGCGATACTTGCCTCACTCCCGCTCGCCCGATGAGGTGGCCCGCCCATGGAGCTCTCTCCCTCTGCGCACGTGGACACGTTCTGTCGCGACAACCTTCCGCCATTCGACGAGTGGCCCGAATTCCTTTTCGAACTGCCGGAGTTGGCGTATCCGGACCGGCTGAACTGCGCGCACGAGCTGCTCGACGCGACGATCGAGCGGTACGGCCCCGACCGCCGGTGCCTGGTCACCCCGGACGGGCAGTGGACGTACGGCGAGCTGCGCGAGCGCGCGGACGCGGTGGCCCGGCTGCTGGTCGAGGACCACGGGGTGCTCCCCGGGAACCGGGTGCTGTTACGGGGGCCCAACGCCCCGTGGCTGGTGGCCTGTTGGCTCGGGGTACTGAAGGCGGGCGGGGTGGCCGTGACCACCATGCCGCTGCTGCGCGCCGGCGAGCTGACCACCATGCACACGATCGCCCGGCCCGTCGTGGCGCTCTGCGACCACCGGTTCCTGGCGGAACTGGAGCGCGCCGGGACACCCGTTCCGGTCGTGGTGCCCTACGACCGGAACGGGCCGGCGGGCCTGACCGGGGGCGGCCGGTTCGCCGCCGTGCCGACCGCCGCCGACGACGTCGCGCTGATCGCCTTCACCTCCGGGACCACCGGGCGGCCCAAGGCGACCATGCACTTCCACCGGGATGTGCTCGCCAACGCGGACACCTTCTCCCGCCATCTGCTGCGCCCCACCCCCGAGGACCTGTTCGGCGGCACCCCGCCGCTCGCCTTCACCTTCGGGCTCGGCGGCCTGGTGGTCTTCCCGCTGCGCGCCGGCGCCGCCACCCTGCTGCTGGAGCAGGCCACCCCCGAGCAGCTGGCCGTCCAGGTCCAGCGGCACGGGGTGAGCGTGCTGTTCACCGCGCCGACCGCCTACCGGGCGATCCTCGCGGCCGGGCTGGCCGACCGGCTGGCGGGGGTGCGGCGCTGCGTGTCGGCGGGCGAGCACCTGCCGGCCGGCGTCTGGGAGGCGTTCCGGGCGGCCACCGGGCAGCGGCTGATCGACGGCATCGGGGCCACCGAGCTGCTGCACGTGTTCATCTCCGCCGCCGACGCCGACATCCGCCCCGGCGCGACCGGCCGGCCGGTGCCCGGCTACCGGGCGGCGATACTGGACGACCAGGGCCGGCCGGTGCCCGACGGGCAGCCCGGGCGGCTCGCCGTGAAGGGCCCGACCGGCTGCCGCTATCTGCACGACCGGCGCCAGCGCGACTACGTCCGGGGCGGCTGGAACCTCACCGGCGACACCTATGTGCGCGACGCCGACGGCTACTTCTGGTACCAGGCCCGCGACGACGACATGATCGTCTCGGCCGGCTACAACATCGCCGGTCCCGAGGTCGAGCAGGTGCTCGCCGAGCACCCGGACGTCGCCGACTGCGCGGTGGTCGGGGTGCCGGACGAGCGGCGCGGCGCGGTGGTCAAGGCGTACGTGGTGCTGCGCGCGGGGGCGACGGGCGGGCCGGGGGCGGTCCGGGCGCTCCAGGAACACGTCAAGCGGACCATCGCGCCGTACAAGTACCCGCGCCAGGTGGAGTTCACCGAGGCACTGCCGCGCACCGCGACCGGCAAGCTGGCCCGCGCCGAGCTGCGCCGGCGGGCGGCGGCCGCGCCCGCCGCGGCGCCGGCCAGCGTGAGCACCGAGCGGAGGGTCGAGTGGTCGGACACCGACGCGGCCGGCCACTACCACTTCTCGGCCGTCCAGCGCTGGGCCGAGGCGGCCGAGGCGACGCTGCTGCGCCGGCTGGGCCTGGACGGGCTGTTCGGGCGGATCCCGCGGGTGCACTTCGAGGCGGACTACCGCGAGCGGCTCTGGTTCGGTGACGTGGTCCGCACCGAGCTGCGGGTCGAGCGGGTCGGCGGCTCCTCGCTGCACTACGCCTTCGAGGTGCACGGGCCGCACGGCCTGGCCGCCAGCGGCCGGATGTCGGTGGTGCACGCCGCGCCGCACGCCGAGGGCACCGAGCCGTGGCCGGAGCAGGTGCGCCGGGCACTCGCCGCCGCCGGGCGCCAGGAGCCGGAGGTGATCCGGTGACGGCCGGCGCCGGCCGCGTCGCGGTGATCGGCGCCGGTCCCGGCGGGCTCTACTTCGCCGCGCTGGCCCGGCAGTCGGCGCCCGAGCGGGAGATCACCGTCTTCGAACGGGACGGCCGCGACGACGCGTTCGGCTTCGGGGTGGTCTTCTCCGACGAGACCCTGGACGGCATCGCCCAGGCCGACCCCCGGGTGTTCGCCGCGATGAGCGCGGAGTTCGCCCGCTGGAGCGACATCGACGTCCGGTACGCCGGCCGGTTGCGCACCTGCGGCGGCCACGGCTTCGCCGCCCTGGACCGCAACCGGCTGCGCGCGATCCTGCAACGCCGCTGCGCGGAGCTGGCGGTGGACGTGCGCTACCGCACGCCCGCCCCGCCGGCCGGGCTGCTCGCCGAGGAGTACGACCTGGTGGTCGCGGCCGACGGCGTCAACTCGACGACCAGGGCGGCGTACGCCGAGGCCTTCCGGCCGGATCCGGACGAGCGGCGCAGCCGCTACATGTGGCTCGCCACCGACCGGGTCTTCGACGCCTTCACCTTCATCGTCGAGCGCTTCGACTTCGGCGTGCTCCAGGTGCACGCCTACCCGTACAGCGCCGAGCGGTCGACGTTCATCGTGGAGCTGGCCGAGGAGCCCTGGCGGCGGGCCGGCTTCGAGGCCCTGGCCGCACGGGAGTTCGGACGCGGCGAGAGCGACACCGCGAGCGTTCGGCGCTGCGCGGAGCTGCTCGCCGGGCACCTGGAAGGGCACCGGCTGATCCCGAACGCCTCCCGGTGGATCCGGTTCACGACGGTGCGCAACGCCACCTGGCGGCACCGGAACGTGGTGCTGCTCGGCGACGCGGCGCACTCGGCGCACTTCTCGATCGGCTCGGGCACCAAGCTGGCCCTGGAGGACGCCCTCGCGCTCGCCGCGAGCCTGAACGAACAGCCCACGCTGGACAGCGCTCTGGAGGCGTACGAGGCGGAGCGGCGCCCGGTGGTGGAGTCCACCCAGCGGGCCGCGCAGGCCAGCCTGGAGTGGTTCGAGACCATCGGGCGGCGGACCGGCCAGGGCCCGGACCAGTTCGCGTTCAACCTGCTCACCCGCAGCCGCCGGGTCACCTACGGGAACCTGCGGGCCCGCGACCCCGGCTTCGTCGCGGACGTGGAGGAGGCCGTCGCGGGCTCGCCGGACACCGGCGGCACCCCGCCGATGTTCCGGCCGCTGAAGCTGGGCGCCCTGGAGCTGCGCAACCGGGTGGTGGTCCCGCCGCTCGCCACCTTCACCTCCGCCGACTCGCTGCCGAGCGCCTTCGACCGGGCGCAGCTGACCGTGCACGCGCTCGGCGGCGCGGGCCTGGTGATCGCCGGGATGACCGCCGTCACCCCGGAGGGCCGGGCCACCGACCGCTGCCCGGGCCTGTGGAACGATCCGCAGGAGGAGGCCTGGCGCGAACTCCTGGCCGCTGTCCGGGAGGTGAGCGACACCCCGCTCGGGATCCAGCTCACCCACGCCGGGCGCCGGGCCTCGCGGGCGGTGCCGGGACCGGACGGCACCGGGCCGCCGCTCGCCGAGGGCGGCTGGCCGGTGCTCGCCGCCTCGCCGCTGCCGTGGGACGCCGGCAGTCCGCTGCCGCACGAGGCGAACGCCGTCCAACTCGCCGCCGTGGTAGCCGACTTCGCGGCATCGGCGGAGCGTGCGGCGCGGGCCGGGTTCGACGCGCTGGAACTCCAGTTCGGCCACGGCCAGCTGCTCTCCGGCTTCCTGTCGCCGCTCACCAACCGGCGCACCGACTCCTACGGCGGCCCGCTCGCCCAGCGGCTGCGGCTGCCGCTGGAGGTGCTGGCGGCGGTCCGCGCGGTGTGGCCGGCCGGACGGCCGCTGCTGGTGCGGATCTCGGCGAGCGACTGGGCGCCGGGCGGCACCACCGAGGCGGAGGCCGTCGCGATCTGCCGGGCGCTCGCGGACGGCGGCGCGGACGCGGTGGACGTCTCCACCGGCGAGGTGGTGGCGCACCAGCGGCCGCCGTACGGACGCGGCTACCAGACGCCGTTCGCCGAGCTGGTGCGGCTGGCCACCGGCCTGCCGACGGTGGCGGTCGGCGCGATCTCCCACCACGACGACGCCAACTCGGTGCTGCTGGCCGGGCGGGCGGACCTGGTGGCGGTCGGCCTGGCCCAGCTGTACGACCCGCTGTGGACCCTGCACGCCGCCGCCGAGCAGGGCTACGCCGGCCCGGGTGCGCGCCGGCCGGAGCCCTGGGCGGCGGGCAGCCGCCGCCCGCCCGGCCCGGGGACCGACCGGGTGGCGCCCCGGCTGCGGCCGGTGCGCGAGCCGGCCCCGCCGGTACACCGCCGCTGGCGGCCCGGGGCCGACGAGCGATCCGAGGAGGAGCGATGACCGAGCCCGTGGCCGCCGCACTGCGGCTGCCCCGTTTCACCGCCGCCGCCGTGCAGGCCGCGCCCGTCTACCTGGACACCGCCGCCACCGTCGACAAGGCGGTCGCGCTGATCCACGAGGCGGCCGGCCACGGCGCCTCCCTCGTCGTCCTGCCCGAGGTGTTCGTCCCCGGCTACCCCTACTGGAACTGGACGATGAACCCGGTGCAGGGCTCGCCCTGGTACGAGCGCCTCTACCGGGCGTCGGTGGACGTGCCCGGCCCGCACGTCGACACCCTGCGCGCCGCCGCCCGGCGGGCCGGAGCGGTCGTGGTGATCGGCGTCAACGAGCGCGGTCCGGACAGCCTGGGGGTGCTCCACAACACCCTGCTGGTCATCGACGCCGACGGCGAACTGATCGGCGTGCACCGCAAGTTGGTGCCGACCTGGGCCGAGAAGCTGACCTGGACGCCCGGCGACGGCAGCACCCTGCGGGTGCACCGCACGGCCGTCGGCCCGCTCGGCGCGCTCGCCTGCGGGGAGAACACCAACCCGCTCGCCCGCTTCACCCTGCTCGCCCAGGGCGAACTCCTGCACGCCGCCTCCTACATCGCCCTGCCCGTCGCCCCCGAGGACTACGACATGGCGGAGGCCATCGCGCTGCGCGCCGCCGCGCACTGCTTCGAGGGCAAGGTGTTCACGGTGGTCTCCTGCTCCACCCTCTCGCCGGAGATCGTCGAGGCGGTCGCCGGCGAGGACCAGCAGCTGCGCAAGCGACTCGCCCGCCCGCGCAGCGCGCTGTCCGGGATCTTCGGCCCCGACGGGCGCGCGGTGGGCGAGCCGCTGGTGGACGAGGAGGGCATCGTCTACGCCGAGATCGACCTCGGCCGCTGCGTGCAGCCCAAGCAGATGCACGACATCGTCGGCCACTACAACCGCTTCGACGTCTTCCGGCTGCAGGTGGACAACCGCCCGCTGCGGCCGCTCACGCTCACCCAGCACCCCCCGAAGGAGCAGCCATGAGCGACAGCCCGGACCACGACGACACCCGGATCGGCCGGGCCAGGGTCACCGACAACCCCGAACTCGCGGCCTACTACGAGGAGCTGGCCAAGGTCGACGCGGGAGCGCTGTGGACGGTGGCCAATGAGATCGAGCCCTGGTACCCGCAGCCGAAGTCGGTGCCGGTGCTCTGGCGCTACGCCGACCTGCGCCCGCTGGTCCGCAAGGCGCTCCCCCTGGTGAGGGCGGACGACGCCGGGCGCCGGGTGGTGATGCTGGTCAACCCCGGGCGCCGTGAACTCAGCGCGGCCGTCGGCCTGCTGTACACCGGCCTGCAGATCATGGGCCCCGGCGAGGCGATGACCGCGCACCGCCACCAGGCCTCCGCGCTGCGCTTCGTCCACGAGGGCACCGGCGCCTGGACGATCGTCGACGGCCAGAAGCTCAAGGTCGGCCCGCGCGACTTCGCCATCACCCCCAACGGCAGCTGGCACGAGCACGGCAACGAGTCCGGCGACGCCCCGGTGATCTGGCAGGACGGCCTGGACATCCCGCTGGTCAACATGCTCGACGCCAACTTCTACGAGGTGCACCCGGAGCTGTACCAGCGGCCCGGTCCGGTCGCCAACTCCTCGCTGCTGACGTACGGCGGCAACCTGCTGCCGTACGGCGTCGAGAAGTGGACCCGCCCCTACTCCCCGCTGCTCGGCTGGCCCTGGGAGCCCAGCTACCACGCGCTCACCCGGCTCGCCCGCGCCACCGAGGGGTCGCCCTGGGACGGGGTGATCATGGAGTACACCAACCCGGTCACCGGCGGCCCGGTGATGCCCACCATGGGCGCCCACCTCCAGCTGCTGCGCCCCGGCCAGGCCACCCGGGCGCACCGGCACACCGGCTCCGTGGTCTACACGGCGGCCAAGGGGCGCGGCGTCTCGGTGGTCGCCGGGCGCAGCTTCGCCTGGCGGCAGGGCGACATCTTCGTGGTGCCGTCCTGGGCCTGGCACGAACACGCGAACCTCGACCCCGGCGAGGACGCCTGCCTGTTCTCCTTCAACGACTTCCCGGTGATGCACTCGCTCGGCCTGTACCGCGAGGAGGCCTACCCGGACCACGACGGGCACCAGCCCACCGACACCCCGTGACCAGGAGCCCTCACCCATGCGCCTGTTGACCTTCCGCACCCGCGAGACCCCTGACGGCGGCCGCCCGCGTCTCGGCGCGCTGCTCGACGGCGACCGCGTCGCCGACCTCTCCGCACTCGCCGCGGCCGCCGGCGCGCAGCTGCCCGGCGACCTGCTGGGACTGATCCGCGCCGGGGAGCCGGCCCTGGCCACCGCCGCCGCACTGGCCGCCGGGGCAGGGCGGAACCCGGCCGCCCTGCCCCGGCTCACCGAGATCGCGCTGGACGCGCCGCTGCGCCCCGGCAAGATCGTCGGAGTCGGCCTCAACTACGTCGAGCACGTCGCCGAGGCGCACCGCTCGCTGGACACCGACCGCGAACTGCCGGACCGTCCGGTGCTGTTCAGCAAGCCCTCCACCGCGGTCACCGGCCCCGGGCAGCCGATCCGGCACAACGCCGACCTCACCAAGCAGCTCGACTGGGAGTGCGAACTCGCCGTCGTCATCGGCGCCCCGGCCTTCCGGGTGGCCGAGGCGGACGCCTGGCGGCACGTCTTCGGCTACAGCATCGTCAACGACATCAGCGCCCGCGACCAGCGCCGCTCGGGCCAGTGGTTCTTCTCCAAGGGCCAGGACAGCTACGCGCCGTTCGGCCCGCTGGTGGTGACCGCCGACGAGATCCCCGACCCGCAGCGCCTCGACCTCTCGCTGCGCGTCAACGGCGAGCTGCGGCAGTCCTCCAACACCCGCCACATGCTGTTCGGCGTCGCCCGGCTGATCGCCGACATCTCCTCCGGCGTCACCCTGGAGCCCGGGGACGTCATCTCCACCGGCTCGCCGTCCGGTGTCGGCGCCGGGATGGTGCCGCCGCAGTTCCTCCAGCCCGGGGACCTCGTCGAGGCGACCGTCGAGGGCATCGGCACCCTCGCCAACCCGGTGATCGACGCCCGCTGAGCCCCGATCGACCACGGAAGGAGCCTGTCCGCCATGGCCACCACCTACCGGATCGGCCAGATCGTCCCGAGCTCCAACGTCACCATGGAAACCGAGGTGCCCGCCCTGCTGCGGGCCCGTGAACGGGTCGCACCCGAGCGGTTCACCTTCCACTCCAGCCGGATGCGGATGACCAGGGTCACGCCCGAGCAGTTGCGCAGCATGGACGCCGAGTCCGACCGGTGCGCGGCCGAACTCGCCGACGCCCGGGTGGACGTGCTCGGCTACGCCTGCCTGGTCGCCGTGATGAGCGCCGGCGCCGGCTACCACCGGGAGGCCGAACAGCGGCTGCACCGGCGCACCGTGGAGAGCGGGGCGCCGGCGCCGGTGGTCACCAGCGCCGGCGCCCTGGTGGCCGGGCTGCACACGCTCGGCGCGCGCCGGGTGGCCATGGTCACCCCCTATCTGCGGCCGCTGGCCGCCACCGTCGTCGACTACCTGGGCCAGGAAGGCATCGAGGTGGTCGACCACGCGGCCCTGGAGATCGCCGACAACCTCGATGTCGCCGCCCACGACCCGGCGAAGCTCCCCGGCATCGCCGCCGGGCTCGCCCACGCCCGGGCCGACGCGGTGGTGCTGTCGGCGTGCGTGCAGCTGCCCTCGCTGTCGGCGATCGAGGAGGCCGAGCAGCGGCTCGGCAAGCCGGTCGTCTCCGCGTCCGTCTGCACCGCCCACCAGTTGCTGCGCGCCCTCGGGCTGCCGGCCCACGCCCCGGGCGCGGGGCACCTGCTCTCCGGCGCCTTCGCGGAGGCCTGACCGGACCGTCCTCGGGAAGGACGCGAAGGAGCGCGCCGCCGCTATGATCACCACGAGCTGCCGGGGAGGAGGCCCACCATGCCCACCACGCCCACCACGCCCACCGGGCTGGAGAGCACGCCCCGGCCCAGCTCGCTGATCCACACCGTCTACGGCGAGTTCGTCCGCCGCCTCGGCGGCTGGATATCGATCGCCGACCTGATCGCCCTGATGGCCGAGCTGGACGTCGACGCCCCCGCCGTCCGCTCGGCCATCTCGCGTCTCAAGAAGGCCGGCACCCTCCTCCAGGAACGCCGCGACGGCACCGGCTACCGGCTCTCCCCCGCAATGGACCCGGTGTTCGAGGAGGGCGACCGCCGGATCTTCCACAGCCTGGAGCCCGCCGCGCTCGCCGACGGCTGGGTGGTGGCGGTCTTCTCGGTGCCCGAGTCCGAACGCGCGCAGCGCCACACCCTGCGCTCCCGGCTCAGCTGGCTCGGCTTCGGCAACGCCGCCCCCGGGGTCTGGCTGGCCCCCGCCCGGCTGCTGCCGGACGCCCGCCGGCTGCTCACCCGGCTCGGCCTGGACGCCTATGTGCACCTCTTCCTGTCCGCCGAGTACGCGGGCTTCACCGAGCTGCGCGGAGCCGTCGCCGCCTGGTGGGACTTCCCCGCCATCGAGGCCCAGTACGCGGCCTTCACCGACGCCTGGCGGCCGGCCGCCGCCGCCCTGCGCCAGCGGGACGCCGATCCGGACCCGGCCGAGGCGTTCCGCGCCTACGTCCCGATGCTCACCCAGTGGCGCCGGCTGCCCTACCTGGACCCGGGCCTGCCGGAGCCCCTGCTGCCCGCCGACTGGAACGCCGTCGCGGCCCGGGCCGTCTTCACCGAGCTGCACGGACGGCTCGCCGGACCCAGTCTGGGACACGTCGAGAAGGTCACCGGCCTGCCGGCCGCCGCCCACCACCAGGAGCCGTGATGACCCGTCCGCCCGCCGACCTGCTGGTGCACGCCGCCGCCGTGCACACCCTCGTTCCCGGCGAGCCGCCGCAGCGCGCCCTCGCCGTCACCGGCGGCCGGATCACCGCCCTGTCCCCCGACCCGCACGGCCTGGACGCCCTGGCAGGGCCGGCCACCGAGACCGTCGACGCGCCGCACGCCACCGTGTTGCCCGCCTTCGACGACACCCACACCCACCTGGTCCTGGCCGGCCACAGCGTGCACGGCGTTCCCGTCCACCGGGCCGCCGACCTGCCCGGCTTCCTCGCCCTGATCCGCGAGCGCGCCGCCCGCACCCCCGCCGGCGAGTGGATCCGCACCACCGTCAACTGGCAGGAGGTGAACCTGGCCGAGCAGCGGATGCCCACCACCGAGGAGCTGGACACCGCCACCGCCGACCACCCGGTGCTGGTCCGCCGCGGCGCCTACAACATGGTGCTCAACTCGGCGGCGCTGCGGCTCGCCGGGATCACCGCCGCCACCCCCGACCCGCCCGGCGGCGTGATCGAGCGCGGCGCGGACGGCCGGCTCACCGGGCGGCTGATCAACCGGGCGACCGGACTCGCCGAGCGCGTGCTGCCCCGGCCCGGGCTCGCCGAGCGGATCGACGGCCTGCGCGCCGCCTCCGCCGACTACGCGGCCACCGGCATCGGCACCGTCCGCGACTGCCTGGTCCCGGTCGAGGACCTCGACGTGCTGCGCGCCGCCCGCGACCGGGGCGCGCTCGCCGTCCGGGTCCGGGCCCTGGTCTCCGGCTTCGCCGTCCGCACCCCGGCGGAGGTGGACGGGCTGCTGGACCGGGTCGACGCCTGGCGCGCCGCCGGCCACGAGAACGACCTGCTGTCGGTCTGGGGCGTCAAGTTCGGCATCGACGGCGGCTTCGAGGCCGGCGCGCTGGAGGAGCCGTACCAGGACCGGCCCTGTTACCACGGGCGGCTGCTCTGGGAGCCGCAGGAGCTGGCCGACGCCGTCGACCTGGTCGTCGGGCGCGGTCTGCGGGTCGGCGTGCACGCCTGGGGCGACCGCGGGCTGCGCGTCCTGCTCGACGTCTACCGGGAGGTGCTCGCCCGCCGCCCCGGACTGCCCGCCGGCACCCTGGTCGTCGAACACGGCGGCCTCGCCCGGCCGGAACAGCGGGCCCGGGCGATCGCCCTCGGCGTCCCGGTGACCGTCCAGCACCCGCTGCTGCACGACGGCGCGCTCACCCAGCAGCGGGCCTGGGGCGCCGAGCGCACCGGCGCGCTGTTCCCGCTGCGCGAGTGGCTCGACGAGGGCGCGCAGCTGGCCGCCGGCTCGGACTTCCCGATCGGCCCGTACGGCGCGATGCTCTCGGTGTGGGGCATGACCACCCGCCGGACGGTGGCCGGGGTGCTCGGCGCCGAGCACGCGATCGGCCGCGCCGAGGCGATCGCCCTGCACACCGTGAACGCCGCCCGGCTGACCGGGGAGAGCGCCGAGCGCGGCTCGCTGCGCCCGGGCGCGCTCGCCGATCTGACGCTGTGGCCCACCGACCCGCTGAGCTGCCCGGTCGACGAGTTGCGCGACCTGCTGCCCGAGCGCACCGTGCTCGGCGGCCGCACGGTGCACCGGCGCTGAACTCACTCCTGGGCCGGGCGCACCTCCTGGAGCAGTCCCCAGGTGAAGTCCGCCGTGCAGGCCCGGGGCCGGCCGTCGGCGTCCGGGGCGGTGAAGTCCAGCCGGAACCTGGTCGGCGCGCTGCCCTCGCGTGGCACGGCGGGCGGGAAGGCGGTCCCGACGTCGGCCACCACGCAGCTCCAGGGCGTCAGCTCGGCGAGGGTCCGCGGCGCGGGCGGCGGGGTGCCGGGCGCCCGCACCAGCCAGGCGTTCAGCTCCGCCCCGCCCGGGCCGAGGAGCACCTCGAAGCGCAGCCCGGGCCAGAGCGGCAGCACCCACTGGCGCGCGGTGCAGGCGAGGTCACCGATCCGCCGCGCCGCCTCCGCCTCGGGCGCGCCGAGCACGGCGGTGTAGCGCCGCCCGCCGGACGGGAACCCCGGCGAGCGCACCATCGCCTGCCACCGCTTGTTGGCCTCCCGCATGCCCGCCCGGGTCATCCCCAGCCGCCGCACCGCGTCCTCGACCAGCTCCGGCTGGAAGTCCGCCATCCGCCGCAGCAGCACCAGCTGGAACTCCGTCACCCCGAATCCGTGGACCGCCATCCCGGCAGGCTACCGTTCCCGGGGCGGCGAGCCCGCCGCCCCGGGGACGGGCCGCCGGAGCGTCAGCCGGCGAGTTCCCCTCGCAGTCGGCGGGCGGCGGCGACCAGGCTCTCCAGCGAGGCCCGGGTCTCGGTCCAGCCGCGGGTCTTCAGGCCGCAGTCGGGGTTGACCCAGAGCCGCTCGGCCGGGATCGCGGCCAGGCCGGTGCGCAGCAGCCGCTCGGCCTCGTCGGCGCTCGGGACCCGCGGCGAGTGGATGTCCCACACGCCCGGGCCGACCTCGCGCGGGTAGCCGGCGGCGGCGAGTTCGCCGGCGACCTCCATGTGCGAGCGGGTGGCTTCCAGGGAGATGACGTCCGCGTCGAGCTCGTCGATGGCGGTCATGATGGCGCCGAACTCGGCGTAGCACATGTGGGTGTGGATCTGGGTGTCGGCGCGCACCCCGGAGGTGGCGAGCCGGAAGGCCTCGGTGGCCCAGGCCAGGTAGCCGGGGCGGCCGGCGGCGCGCAGTGGGAGGGTCTCGCGCAGGGCGGGTTCGTCGACCTGGACGACGGCGGCGCCGGCGGCCTCCAGGTCGGTGACCTCGTCGCGCAGGGCCAGGGCGACCTGGCGGGCGGTGTCGGCGAGTGGCTGGTCGTCGCGGACGAAGGACCAGGCGAGCATGGTGACGGGGCCGGTGAGCATGCCCTTGACCGGGCGGTCGGTGAGGCTCTGGGCGTAGCGGAACCAGTCGACGGTCATCGGGCGGGGGCGGGAGATGTCGCCGGCGAGGACCGGCGGGCGGACGTAGCGGGTGCCGTAGGACTGCACCCAGCCGTGCCGGGTGGCGAGGTAGCCGGTGAGCTGTTCGGCGAAGTACTGGACCATGTCGTTGCGTTCGGGCTCGCCGTGCACCAGGACGTCGAGTCCGGCCTTCTCCTGGTACGCGATCACCTCGCGCACCTCGGCCTCCATGCGCTCGCGGTAGGCGGCGGCGTCGATCCGGCCCGCGCCCAGGTCGGCGCGGGCGGTCCGCAGTTCGGTGGTCTGCGGGAAGGAGCCGATCGTGGTGGTGGGGAGCAGCGGCAGGCCGAGGCGGGCGCGCTGGGCGCGGGCGCGCTCGGGGTAGGGCTGGGTGCGGCGGGCGTCGTCGGCGGTGACGGCGGCGGTGCGGGCGCGCACGGCGGGGTCGCGGGTGATCGGGGAGGTGGCGCGGGAGGCCAGGTCGGCGCGGTTGGCGGCGAGTTCGCCCGCGATCGCGGCGGTGCCCTCGCGCAGGCCGCGGGCGAGCAGGGCGGCCTCCTCGGCCTTCTGACGGGCGAAGGCGAGCCAGCGGGCGATCTGCGGGTCGAGGTCGCGTTCGGCGGTGACGTCGATCGGCACGTGCAGCAGGGAGCAGGACGGCGCCACGTCCACCCGGCCGGCCAGGCCGAGCAGGGTGGCCAGGGTCGCCAGCGACCGCTCCAGGTTGTTGATCCAGATGTTGCGGCCGTCGACGACGCCGGCGACCAGGCGCTTGCCGGGCAGTCCGCCGGCGGCGGCGAGGTCGTCCAGGTTGGCGGCGGCCGGTCCGGTGAAGTCCAGCGCCAAGCCCTCCACGGGAGCCTTCGCCAGCACCGGAAGCGCCTCGCCGAGGCGGTCGAAGTAGCTCGCCACCAGCAGCTTCGGCCGGTCGGTGAGGGCGCCGAGGTCCCGGTAGGCGCGGGCGGCGGCGTTCAGTCCGGCCGGGGTGCGGTCCTGGACGAGGGCGGGCTCGTCGAGCTGCACCCACTCGGCGCCGGCCGCGCGCAGGTCGGCGAGGAGTTCGGCGTAGACCGGCAGCAGCCGGTCCAGCAGGGTGAGCGGCTGGAAGTCCTCCGCCGCCCCGGGCGCGGGCTTGGCCAGCAGCAGGTAGGTGACCGGGCCGACCAGCACCGGGCGGGCCGCGTGGCCGGCGGCGAGGGCCTCGGTCAGTTCACCGACGGCCTTGCCGGAGTTCGCGGTGAAGGCGGTGCCGGGGCCCAACTCCGGGACGAGGTAGTGGTAGTTGGTGTCGAACCACTTGGTCATCTCCAGCGGCGCGGCGTCCTGGGTGCCGCGCGCCATGGCGAAGTAGCCGTCCAGCGGGTCGGCGTCGACGGCGGCCCGGTGCCGGGCGGGGACCGCGCCGACGGCGACGGTGGTGTCGAGCACGTGGTCGTAGAGCGAGAAATCGCCGGTGGGGACCTCACGGACACCGGCCTCGGCGAGCCGGCGCCAGTTCTCCCGGCGCAGTCCGGCGGCCGTGGTGAGCAGCGCCTCGGCCGTGACCGTGCCCTTCCAGTAGCCCTCGACGGCCTTCTTGAGTTCCCGGTCCCGGCCCTGCCGGGGGTAGCCGTGGACGGTGGCCAGGGTGGCCGCGGCTGCGGACGTCGCTGTCAAGGGACTCTCCTTCGCGAGTCTTGCTCCTCAAGTGCCCGGTGACGGGACGAGGACGCGAAGGGAGGACGGACCGGACGGACGCCCGTACGGCTCCGCCAGGTCTGCACGCCGACCCGCCCACGAGGTCACCGGAAGCCGCGTGCGATCGGTCGCGCGCGGACAGCGGGCAGGTCTTCGGACTCGCGGGCACGCCCACCCTGTGAAGGGCGGACACCTACTGGCCGTCGCTTCCCAGACCCGACCGGGCCCAGTGCGTATGACGGCGGTCGTTCCCGCTCACCGCTGCGGGGCAGTCCCGGACTGGCCGATTGAAAGGCGTCACCGGGTTCCCTCTTACGACGCGCCTGCCTGGAGGACAGGGCGAACCAGCTGCACCGCCAGCCTAGACGCAGAACGGCGGCCCCGTCACGGATTTCCGCCGACAGCCCCTGTGCTACGTCAAGGGCGTTGACGTAGCCTTCCCGGGTGAGCGAACGCGTAGTGCCCGAACCCCAGCGACGCCGCCGGCGGCCCACCAAGCAGGGGGTGGTGCTCTCCCACGAACTGATCGTCGACACGGCGCTGCGGCTGGTCGGGCAGCACGGCGCGGAGGCGCTCACCGTGCGCAGGCTCGGCACCGCGCTCGGCGCCGACCCCAGCGCGGTCTACCGGTACTTCCACAGCGCGGACGATCTGCTGCTCGCCGTCGCCGAGGAGCTGATCGCCCGCG
This sequence comes from Kitasatospora sp. NPDC097605, assembly GCF_040302725.1. NCBI lineage: Bacteria > Bacillati > Actinomycetota > Actinomycetes > Kitasatosporales > Streptomycetaceae > Kitasatospora > Kitasatospora sp. NPDC097605. The sequence goes on from NZ_JBEOSF010000010.1 coordinate 66,835, forward strand.
CCCAGCACGGCTGGCGGGCCACCGGCGACTGGCGGGCCGACCTGCGGGAGATCGGTCTGCGGATCCATGCGAGCTACCGGGCCCACCCGCAGGCCGCGCTGCTCGCCGCCCACCGCACCACCGGGCGCGCCCATGAGATCGCCGCCGTCGAGGCCATCCTCGGCGTGCTGCGCGACGCGGGCTTCCCCGACCCGGAGGCCGTGCGGATCTACCACGCGTTCGTCGACCAGAGCCTCGGCTTCGCCGTGCTGGACGCCGCCGCGCTCGCACTGCCGGCCGCCGCGCAGTCGGCGGACCTGCGGGTCTGGCACGCCGCGTACGGCCGGCTCGACGCCGCGGCCAATCCGCACATCGCCGCCACCGCGCACCTGCTCGCCGCCGACATGCGGCGCAGCGGCTACCCGTTCGCGCTGGAGCTGCTGCTGGACGCCGCCGAGGCCCGGCTGGCGGCGACGCGCTGAGCGCCGCCGCCGGCCGGCCGGCCCGGCTGCCGGCCTCGGATCAGTCGGCCCTGTGGACGAGTTCACCGCCGACGTAGGTCCGCAGCACCCGGGCGGCGGCGATCTCCTCGGGCGGGCCGGTGAGGATGTCGCGGTCGAGGACGACGAGGTCGGCGAGGTTGCCGGCGGCGAGGGTGCCGGCGTCGTCGTGGCCGTTCACGTGCGCGGAGCCGGCCGTGTAGGCGGCGATCGCGGAGGCCAGGTCGAGCCGCTGCTCGGGCAGGAACACCCGCTCGTCGACCGCGTCCGGCTCCCGGCGGTTGACCGCCACGTGCAGCCCGGCCAGCGGGTCCGGGCTGCTCACCGGCCAGTCGCTGCCCGCCGCGAGGGTGGCGCCCGCCCGCTGGAGCGCTCCGAACGGGTACTGCCGGGCGGCCCGCTCGGGGCCGAGGAACGGGATGGTCAGCTCGTCCATCTGCGGTTCGTGGGCCGCCCAGAGCGGCTGGATGTTGGCGATCGCGCCGAGCCTGGCGAAGCGCGGCAGGTCGTCCGGGTGGACCACCTGGAGGTGGGCGAGGTGGTGGCGGGTGTCGCGCCGGCCGTTGGCGGCGCGGGCGGCCTCGACGGCGTCCAGCGCCTCGCGCACCGCCCGGTCGCCCAGCGCGTGGAAGTGCACCTGGAAGCCCAGCGCGTCGAGTTCGGTGACGTGGCCCCGCAGGGCGATCGGGTCGACGAAGCTGAGGCCGGAGTTGGCGGTGGCGCAGCCGCAGCCGTCGAGGTAGGGGCTGGTCATGGCGGCGGTGAAGTTCTCCGCGATGCCGTCCTGCATGATCTTCACCGAGCCGGCCCGGAACCTGCCGTGCGCCAACGCGGCGCGCCGCTCGACGAGTTCGGGGATCTGCTCGGCGCCCCGGTCGCGCTGCCACCAGAGCGCGCCGGTCACCCGGGCGGTCAGCGCGCCGGAGCGGGCGGCGGCCAGGTAGGCGTCGGACGGGTCGGACATGCCGTTGAACTCGCCGAGCAGGGCGTCCTGCCAGCCGGTGATACCGAGGGAGTGGAGCAGTCGCTGCGCGCGCAGCAGCCCGTCGAGGCGGTCAGCGGCGGTGACCGGCGGCAGCAGCCGGGCGACCAGGGCGGTGGCGCCCTCCTGGAGCATGCCGCTCGGGGCGCCGTCGGGCTCGCGCTCGATCCGTCCGTCGACCGGGTCGGGGGTGTGGCGGTCGATCCCGGCGAGTTCCAGGGCCCGGGTGTTGGCCCAGGCGCCGTGGTGGTCACGGTTGGTCAGGTAGACCGGACGGTCCGGGACGGCGCTGTCGAGCAGCTGCCGGGTCGGCAGCCCGCCGTCGAAGCTCTCCATCGACCAGCCGCTGCCGGTGATCCACTCCTGTTCCGGGTTGGCCCGGGCGTAGGCGCGGATCCGCTCCAGGTAGTCGGCGACACCGACCGTGCCGGTGAGGTCGCAGCCGGCCAGCTCGGCGCCGCCGCCCACCGCGTGGATGTGCGCGTCCTGGAAGCCCGGCAGCAGCAGCTTCCCGGCAAGGTCCACGACGTCGGTACCCGGACCGATCAGGTCGCGGACCTCGTCGTGGCCGACGGCGGTGATCCGTCCGCCGGTCACGGCCAGGGCGCTCGCCCGGGTGCGGGCGGCGTCGCCGGTGTGCACGGGGCCGCGGGTGAAGACCAGATCGGCCTTGGTCATGGGTGGTGCTCCGTTCTCGGGTCGTGCGGGGTGGTGCGGGTGGTGCGGTGCCCGGGTCAGCGGGCGTCGCGGAGGAAGTACGGCGAGCGGCGCCGCCAGCGGGCCCAGGCCGCCGCCGGCAGTCCGCTGACGATCATCACGATCACCACGGACAGCTCGAACCAGCCGTTGTCTGCGGCGAGTTCGAAGTGGTCGGTGGAGTCGTAGAAGGTCCAGGCGAGGTAGCCGCCGACGGCGAGCAGCGCCGCTGCGCCCAGCAGCGGGCCGACGACCGCGCGCAGGCCCTCCAGCACGCTGGTGCGCAGCAGGTGGCGGAAGCGGACGGCGGCGGCGACGGCGGTGAGCGCGTAGTAGAGCGCGACGACGATGCCGATCGCGTTGACGGCGGCGGAGATGAGATCGTTGACGGTGGGGATGGCGATCGCGCACAGGGCCAGGGCGACGGCGATCCCGGTGATGAGGAGGGTTCCCGCGGCGGGCGTCGAGTGGCGGGGGTGCAGCCGGGTCCAGACCGGGCCGAGCACGCCGTCGCGCCCCATCGCGAACAGGCCGCGGGCGGTCGGGATCACCGAGGACTGCAGCGAGGCCACCGCGGAGAACATCAGCGCGATCAGCGGCAGGGCGGCCAGCGGCTGGTCGGCCAGCCTGGCCCCGAAGTAGGCGAGGCCGTGCGCCCCGTTGTCCGCCAACTCGTCCAGCGGGAGCACCCGTTGGAAGGCCGTGCCGGCCAGCAGGAACAACGCCAGCATCACCAGCAGGGCGAGCGTGCCGGCCCGGGAGGCGTCCCGCGGGTCGCGGACCTCCTCGCCCACGCTGAACACCGACTCGAAGCCCCAGTAGCAGAACACCGCGAGCACCATGCCCTGCGCCAGCGCCTCGAACGAGGGAATGTCGAAGGGGTTGTACCACTGGAGCGAGAACGGCTGGTCCCCGGCGAACAGCCCGTAGCCGCAGAAGCCGAGCAGCACCACGTACTCGAAGACCAGCAGCGCCTTCTGCAGTCGCGCCGCCAGGTCGAGTCCGCGCACCGCGACCAGTGCGGCGCCGACCAGGACGGCCAGGCCGATCAGGGTGCACTGGACGGTGGAGTCCGCGTCCAGCCGCAGGCCCGCGACGCTGCGCAGCCCGGCCAGGTCGAGGAGTTGGACGATCGACGAGCCGGTGACGGTCGTCGTGTAGGCCATGAACACCACGGTGCCGACGGTGTTCACCCAGCCGGTGAGGAAGCCGAGCCAGGGGTTGAGCGTGCGGCCCACCCAGCGGTAGCTGCTGCCGGCGTCCGGCTCCGCGGCGTTCAGCCGCCCGTAGCCGCCCGCGATGGCGATCACCGGGAGGAAGGCCAGCAGCATGATCGCGGGCAGGTGCAGGCCGACGACCCCGGCCATCAGGCCGAGGCCGATGCCGATACTGCTGGTCGCGGCGGTACTGGAGGCGGCGATCGCCGCCCCGTCGAGGAGGCCGAGGGAGCGGCGCATGGGGGCGTGGGAGACGCTCGCGTCCGTTCTCGGACCGCTGCCCGTGGCCTTCGCCGTGGATGCCAAGGGATCACCGCCTTGCTGGTGGGGGTGTGGGGGAAGTGCGAGCCATGAAACCGGGGGTGCCGAGACACGTCAATGCTGTTGTCATAAGGGAGTACGGCCGCTCGCTGCGGCCCCGGGGGCCGGGTACGCGCTCAGGGGCGCCGCCCCCGGGCGTGCGGAACCGGCGGTGGGCGCCCTTTCGTGACCCGCCCGGCGGTCGTACGGTCACAGGCGGCCGACCGTTTCCGACCGCCGCTCCCCCTCCAGGAGGGCCCATGGAACCCCGCTGCCCCTACACCCACGTCCTCGACACCCTCGGCACCGACCTGCACACCGAGGCCGCCCATCTGCGCACCCACGGCCCGGCCGTCCGGGTCGAACTCCCCGGCCGCGTCCAGGCCTGGTCGGTGACCCGCGCCGACGTCGCCAAGCGGCTGCTCACCGACCCCCGGATGGCCAAGAACGCCCGCCACCACTGGCCCGACTGGATCGAGGGCCGGGTCGGCCCGGACTGGCCGCTGGCCAGCTGGGTCGCGGTGGAGTCGATGTTCACCAGCGACGGCGCGGACCACCACCGGCTGCGCACGCTGACCGCTCCCTCGTTCGGCCCCCGGCGGGTGGAGTCGCTGCGGCCCCGGGTGCGGGCGATCGCCGCCGCCCTGATCGACGCGCTGCGCGGGGCCGCGCCCGGTGAGACCGTCGACCTGCACGGCCGGCTCTCCTACCCGCTGCCGACCACGCTGATCTGCGACCTGTTCGGTGTCCCCGAGGAGCAGCGGGCGGAGGTGCGGCGGGTGGTGGACGGCGTCCTGGCGACCGACGCCACGCCGGAGCACGCCAAGGCCGTCCTCGACGACCTGTTCGCCGCGATGGCACGGCTGGCCGCCACCAAGCGGGCGGAGCCGGGCGACGACATGACCAGCGAACTGATCGCCACCCGCGACGCCCAGGGGTCCCGGCTCAGCGAGCAGGAGCTGATCTCCACGCTGATCCTGATGATCGGCGCCGGGTCGGAGACCGCCGTCAACCTGATCGACCACACCGTGGCGCTGCTGCTGTCGCACCCCGGGCAGCTGGCACTGATCCGCTCCGGCGAGGCGACCTGGCGCGACGCCATCGAGGAGTCGCTGCGCCTGGAGCCGCCGGTGATGCACCTGCCGATGTACTTCGCCGCCGAGGACATCGACCTCGGCGAGGGGGTGCTGATCCGCGCCGGCGAGCCGGTCCTCTTCGCCTTCGGCGCGGCCGGGCGCGACCCGGGGCTGCACCCCGACCGGCCGGAGGAGTTCGACCTGACCCGGCCCGACAAGGCCCATCTGGCCTTCGGCCACGGCCGGCACTACTGCCTGGGCGCGGTGCTCGGCGTGATGGAGGCCGAGGAGGCGGTCAGCGCGCTGTTCGACGCCTTCCCCGCGATCGAACTCGCGGTGCGGAAGGAGGAGTTGCTCCCGCAGGAGTCGTTCATCGTGAACGCCCTGCGGTCCCTGCCGGTCCGGCTCGCCCCGGCCGCCGGATAGCGCCGGTGCCGGTGCCGCCGTCGTACTGGTACGACCTCCGGCCGGCCGGACGGAGGGGTGCGGACATCGCCGGGGCGCCCCGGGCCGGGGCGCCCCGGGGGGATCAGACGGTGCTGTTGCGGCGGCGCAGCAGGAAGACCCCGGCGGCGGTGGCCAGGGCCGCCGCTCCACCGACGGCGGCGACCTGCGGGTCGACCATCGACACGGCCTCGGCGGGCGCGGCGCCGCCGCACTCGGCGTGGCCGATGGTCAGGTTGGCGCCGTTGAGGATCGGCAGCAGGGCGATCCGGACGGCGTTGACGGTCAGCACGCCGTTGGCGTCGGTGACCTGCTCGTTGAGGATGACGGTGGCGACCCCGGGCACGTTGACCTGCGTGTTCGGGGCCGCGCCGGCCTGCAGGGTGATCGCCGGGAGCAGCGGGAGCTTGACGCTGCCGCCCGCGATGACGCCGGAGCCGGTGGCTCCGGCCGGGGTGGCGCTGCAGGTCGAGTTGATTCCCGTCAGCGAGACGGTGGCGAGGGTCAGGTCGACGCCGAGCGAGTCGACCGTGGCGGAGGCCCCCGAGGTGCCGGCCTGCGGGTCGCCGGAGGTGGTGGCGGTGAGCACCGAGTCGGTGGCGAACGGCCCGAGGTGGACGCCGACCAGGGTGTTGGTGCCGCCCGAGGGGTAGGTGGAGGAGGGCATCGGGGAGACGGCGACCAGGCTGCCGACGGCGTCCGCGGCCACCACGTAGGCCTTGGCCTCGGGGGCGGCGAGCGCGGCCCAGGCCGGCGAGGCGGTGCAGACCAGGGTGGCGGTCAGCGCGGCACCGGCGAGCAGGCGGGTGCGGGTACGACGAGAGGTCATGGTGGTGGTGCCTTTCGTGGGACGGGAAAGGGACTGACATCGGGATCGGTCGGGGACGGACGGGGACGGTCCGGCAGGCAGGACCGGGTCTGGCCGCCGGGTGGGCCGCGGGCGGAGCGACGGGCGGGTCGGCGGGCGTTCATGCCGCCGGCTCTCCGACGACGGCCGGGGCCGGGGCGGGTGCGGGTGCGGGTGCGGCGGCGACCCGGGCCGTCTTGTGCCAGGAGTTGCGCCGGCACAGCACCCGCCAGGCCGCGCGGACGGCGACCAGGTAGGTCGTGGCGGCGTACAGGGCCAGCGCGAGCCCGTACCCGAGCGCGGCCCGGCGCCCCACACCCGGCTCGCAGCGCCGCCGGTACAGCGGCCCCCAGACGGCGAACTCGCCGACGCCCAGCAGCAGGTAGAGCGCCAGGAGCAGCGCGCCGCCCTGCCGCAGGAAGGCGAGCACGAACTCCGGGTAGAGCACGAGGTTGTAGCCGAAGGCGGCGATCGGCACGGTGTACACCACCAGGCCGACGAGTTGCAGCCACGGCTGGCTCATGAAGTACAGCACTTCCAGGAAGCCGGCCGTGCCGAACGCCCGTGAGCCCCAGATCTCCCGGAGGTAGCGGGTGCACTGCATGGAGCCCTGCGCCCAGCGCACCCGCTGGGTGATCAGCTGCCGCACGCTCCACAGCGCCTCCTGGTCGACCCAGGCGTCGGTGGTGTAGCCGTTGCGCCAGCCGGCCAGCATCAGCCGCAGGCCCAGCTCGTAGTCCTCCAGCAGCGCCTTGCCCCACGGCCGCCCGCCGCCGCGGTCCACCGCGCGCAGCGCGGAGAGCCGGGTGAACTGGCCGTTGCCGCCGACGTTGACGGTGCCGGTGCGGCGCCGGGTGATCTGCATCGCGGATATCGGCCCGCGGAACTCGATGTCCTGGAGGCGGGCGAGCAGCCGGGCCCGCTTGTTGGCGAACGCGCCGCGGCCGGGCAGCGGCGTGGCGACGTCGCGGTTGGACATCCGGACCTCGACCTGGACGGCGCCGATGCCGGGGTCGCCGAAGAGGGCCGGTCCGGCGCACACGGCGAGCGCGCCGGGCGAGGGGCGGCCGTCGGCGTCGAGCACGCAGACCACCACCCGCGCGGGGTCGGTGCCGGCGGGCAGCGCGGCCTCCAGCGCCCGGTAGCCCGCGTTCAGCGCGTCGCCCTTGCCGGTCCGCGCCTCGGGCGGCCGCCGGGACACCAGGTGCACGGTGAGGCGCTCGGAGGTGGCGGGCCAGGTGCGGACGAGTTCGGCCGTGCGGTCCTCGGAGGCGTCGTCGACGACCCAGACGGTGGCGCCCGCGAAGTGCTCGGCGAGGTAGTCCAGGGTGGTGGCGATCACCGCCTCCTCGTCCCGGCAGGGGATCAGGAAGTGCCAGCCGAAGCCGTCCGGATCTCCGGACGGCGCCGGGCGGTCCCGCAGGAAGCCGCGCACGATCACCACGACGTAGGCGAGGAAGCCCACGCCCAGCACGAAGGAGAGCGATACGGAGGTGTCCAGCAGGGTCACGGCGTCTCCTCCCCGCTCGGGCCGGCGGGCGCGGGCGCGGCGGTGCCGCTGCGGGGCAGCAGCCGCAGGAAGAGCAGCGCCGCGGCCAGGGCGGCGGTCATCATCAGCACCGAGCCGAACAGGACGTGCGTCCAGCCGAACCCCTCCGCCCCGTACCGGTGTTGCATCACCAGGACGAGGGTGAGCCGGGCGAGGTTGGTGGCCACGACCAGGGCGGCGGCGACGGCGAAGGCCAGCAGGACGCGGCCGGGGCGGCGGTTGCCGAAGAGCAGCAGCAGCGCCGTCACCAGGGCGAGCGGGGCGATCAGCAGCGCGCTGCTGCACCCCGTGGTCAGGGCGACGCCCCGGTCCAGGCCGGTGTGGTCGCCGGCGTACAGGACGGGGGCGGTCGGCCCTTCGAGCAGCAGGGTGCGCATCCCCAGGAGGTGCTCGACCAGCCACGCCGTGCCGCGGCTCTCCTGGGTGCGGTAGGCGCGTTCGCCGGCCACCAGCGAGCCGCACACGCCGAGCAGCACGGCGCCGCACAGCACCCCGACCGGGGAGCGCCCGGCCCGGGCCGGGGCGGGCCGGCGGGGGGCGAGCGGGTGCGACAGGGATTCCGTCATGGCGCGGCTCAGTCCTCGCCCGGGCCCTCGCCGCGGCGCAGCCGGCTGCGCCGCAGCAGGCCGAGGCCCAGCAGGACCAGGGCCACCGCGGCCGTCGCCGTGACACCTATGCCCACCGATCCGGTCGCGGCCAGGGCGCCGCCACCGGCTGCCGGCGGCAGTCCGCCGGCCACAGGTCCGTACATGGGGAATTCCTCTCGTCGGAAAACGGGTCGATGAAGGGGGTGTTGCGAGGGGGGGATACCGCGCTGTGGAAAGGCGTGCGCGGCGCCGGAGCGGCCCGCCGATGGCAGGGGGCGGCCGCCGGGCACGTCGGAACCACCCGGGCGGGGACGAACGTTACGCGACCCCGCCACGGTTCGAACTCCCGTGCTGCTGGCACATCATGGTCGGAAAATCCGATGTTTGATGGTCCGTATTCAGACGATGCCGACCCCGCCTGACCTGTTCGGCGTGGCGTCGGCATGTCAACGGCGTGGCGCGCCGGCCGGCCGTACCGCCATTCGGGGGACATTGATCACCATCAGTTGCCGCCGCTCGCGGTCGACGGCCATGTTGTGACACGTAGTCCGAACACCTCGATCGTTTCGATCGGATGCACCGTCAAGGGAGCCCGAATGCCCTCCGCCGACATAGCCGTGGTCCTCGGAACCCGACCGGAAATCGTCAAACTCGCCGGTGTGGTGCGACTCCTGGAGGACTCCGCCCGCATCGTCTGGACCGGTCAGCACTGGGATCCCGGCCTCACCACCGCGTTCTTCCGGCAGTACGCGCTCCCCGACCCGCACATCACGCTCAGCGGGGTGGCCGGCGAGGCCCGGGGCCGTCAGATCGGCCGCATGGTCAGCGCGCTCAGCGACCACTTCGCCCAGCACCCGCCCGCCGCCGTCGTCGTCCAGGGCGACACCAACTCGGCCGCGGCCGGCGCGCTGGCCGCGCACTGCGCGGGCGTGCCCGTCGTCCATGTCGAGGCCGGACTGCGCTCCTTCGACCCCGACATGCCCGAGGAGGCCAACCGCCGGCTGATCGCCCCGCTCGCCGACCTGCACTGCGCCCCGACCGCGACCGCCGCCGCCCATCTGCTGCGCGAGGGGATCGAGGCGGACCAGGTGGTGGTCACCGGCAACACCGTCGTCGAGGCCACCCTGGAGTCACTGCCCGGACCGGCCGAGGCCCGCGCGGTGCTGGACGGGTACGGGCTGCGCCCCGACCGCTATCTGCTGGCCACCCTGCACCGCCCCGAGAACACCGACGACCCCGCCCGGCTCGGCCGGATCCTCGCCCAACTCGCCGCCGTGGAGCTGCCGGTGGTGCTGCCGCTGCACCCGCGCACCCGGGCGGCGATCGAACGGTTCGGCCTCTCCGGCGCGCTCGCCGGGCTGCGTCCGGTGCCCCCGGTGGACCACCGCACCTTCCTCGCCCTGGCCGCCGGCTGCCGGCTGCTGGTCTCGGACTCCGGCGGGGTCCAGGAGGAGTGCACGGTGCTCAAGCGGCCGCTGATCGTGGTGCGCAACTCCACCGAACGGCCCGAGGCGGTCCGGGCCGGCTTCGCCCGGCTGGTGCGGCCCGGCGCCCAGCTCGACCTCGCGCTGCGCGAGGTGCTCGCCGACCCGGACGCCGTCGGCTCGCTCGCCGGGCGGCCCTCGCCGTACGGCAGCGGCACCGCGAGCGCCGAGATCGTCGCCGCCGTCCGCTCCCGCTACCTCGTCGAGGACCGCCCCCGGCTGCTCTGCGCCGGCTGAGCCCGGTCGCCGCCGAGCCGTTCGCCGCCCGCCGCGGGGCAGCCTCCAGCGCTCCGCCCGCCCGGTCCGTTCGACGGCGGCCGGCGGGGGCACGTCGAACTGCCGGAAGGCCTTGGTCCGGGACGCCGAGGGCGGACACCGCGGCGGCCCGGACCACGTCCGGCTCGGCGACCACCGGGCACGGCCGCCCAGCGCGGCCGCCGTTCCCTCCAGCCGGCCGCCGACCGGACGTGCCGTTCCTCACGTACCCGGCGATGCCGCCGGCGGTCGGCGATCCGGACACCATCGGGCAGCGCACCGCGCTGTTCTTCCTGACGATCGCGCTCAGCGTGCTGCTCGGCGTCGCCGCGGCGGTCCTCGGCATGCGCCTGGCTCCGCGCCTGGGCACCTGGAACGCCGTCGTCGCGGCCGGCCCCGGTTACGTCGCGGTGATGGCCGTGCTCGCCCTCGTCCTGCCGTCCGACGACGACGCGATCCCGGACGGCTTCCCGGCCGCACTGCTGTGGGACGTCCGGCTCGCCTCGCTCGGTCTGCGGGTCGTGCTGGGGACCGGGTTCGCCCTGGTCTCCGGCGCCCCGGGCACGGCGGGTCCTCTCCCCCGCCGCCCCGGCGGGGACCGTACGGCCGTCCCCGCTCCGGCGGTCTGACCGAGGCCTCCTCCCCCGCACCCGGCCGGACCCCGCCGAAGGCGCGCCGACGGGGTCCGGCCGGGTGCGGTCAGGCGGCGGCCGCCGCGCCCCGGGCCAGGTCGACGGCGGACCACCCGGCCGGGACCGTCAGGGACGCCACAAGCGGTCCCGGGCCCGCTCTCCACCGCGGCGGGTTTGGCCGTGGCGCCCTCGGACAGACGCCGGGCGACGGGAGGTCCCCGACCGAAGGAGGGCACGGCCGATGCGTGGCAGAAGCGAACTGGCCGGACGCACGGCCCTGGTGACCGGTTCCTCGCGCGGACTCGGCCTGCTGATCGCGGGCGAGCTCGCCGACCGCGGCTGCCGGGTGATGCTCACCGGCCGCGACGAGCTCGCCCTGGAGCGGGCCGTCCGGCGGCTGCGCGGCCGCCCCGGCGAGGTGGCCGCCACGGCGGGTGACCTGACCGCCGCCGACACCCCGGCCCGGCTGCTCGCCGCCGTGCGGGAGCACTTCGGCGCCGAGGTGGACCTGCTGGTCAACAACGCCGGCCTGATCCAGGTCGGCCCGCTCACCGCCATGCAGGAACAGGACTTCCGGCGGGCGCACGAGCTGATGGTGATGGCGCCGCTGCGGCTGGTCCACGCGGTGCTGCCCGCGATGCGGGCGCGCGGCGCGGGCTCGATCGTCACCATCGGCTCGATCGGCGGCAAGGTCCCGGCGCCGCACCTGCTGCCGTACGTCACCGCCAAGTTCGCGGTGACCGGCCTCTCCGAGGGGCTGGCGGCGGAGCTGGCGCCGTACGGGATCCGGGTCACCACCGTCGTCCCGGGGCTGATGCGCACCGGTTCGCAGACCGCCGCCGAGTTCGCCGGGCAGGCCGGACACGAGTTCGCCTGGTTCGCCACCGCCGCCTCGCTGCCGCTGCTGTCGATGGACGCGCGGCGGGCGGCGCGCCGGATCGTCCGGGCGGTCGAGACCGGCCGCCGGGAGCTGGTGCTCACCCCGCTCGCCAAGGCCGCCGCGCGCGCCCACGGAATCGCGCCGGCCACCACCGGCCGGCTGCTCACCCTCACCGCACGGCTGCTGCCGCCCACCGGGTCCGCCCCCGAGCACGGGGTGCCGGGCGTCCGGGCGGCGGCCCGCCACCGGCGCGGCGGCCCGGTCGACCGGCTCACCGCCCTCGGCCGCCGGGCCGCCCGCTCCCACAACGAACCGACGGCGTCCTGAGCCGCGCCCGTTCCATCCGAGGAGCAAGGAGCACACCATGAAAGCCGTGACCTGGCACGGGCGCCGCGACGTCCGGGTCGACTCCGTCCCCGACCCCGTGCTCCAGGAGCCCACCGACGTCCTGGTCGAGGTCACCACCACGGGGCTCTGCGGATCGGACCTGCATCTGTACGAGGTCCTCGGCGCCTTCCTCGACGAGGGCGACATCCTCGGCCACGAGGCGATGGGCGTGGTGCGCGAGGTCGGCAGCGGGGTGCACGCGGTCGAGGTCGGCGAGCGCGTGGTGGTGCCGTTCAACATCTCCTGCGGCACCTGCTTCATGTGCGTGAAGGGCCTGCACTCCCAGTGCGAGACGACCCAGGTGCACGCCTACGGGACCGGCGCGGCGCTGTTCGGCTACACCAAGCTGTACGGGCAGGTGCCCGGCGGCCAGGCGGAGCTGCTGCGGGTGCCGTTCGGCAACACGCTGCCCGTCGCCGTCCCGCACGGACCGCCGGACGACCGCTACGTCCTGCTGTCCGACGTGCTGCCGACCGCCTGGCAGGCGGTGGAGTACGCCGAGGTGCCGCCCGGCGGCAGCGTCGCCGTGCTCGGGCTCGGCCCGATCGGCGACATGTGCGCCCGGATCGCCCGGCACCGCGGCGCGTCCACCGTGATCGGGGTGGACCTGGTCCCCGAACGGCTGGAGCGCGCCCGGGAGCGCGGCGTCGAGGCGCTCGACCTGGCCCGGCTCGGCTCCCGGGTGGTCGACGCCGCCAAGGAGCTCACCGACGGACGCGGTCCGCACGCCGTGATCGACGCCGTCGGCATGGAGGCGCACGGCTCCCCCGCCGCCACCGCGGCGCAGCGGATGACGTCGCTGCTGCCCGACGCGCTGGCCGCCCGGCTGATGACCCGGGTGGGCCTGGACCGGCTGCACGCCCTGCACCTGGCCGTGGACATGGTGCGGCGCGGCGGCACGATCTCGCTGTCCGGCGTGTACGGCGGCATGACGGACCCGCTGCCGATGCTGACCATGTTCGACAAGCAGCTGCGGCTGCGGATGGGCCAGGCCAACGTGCTGCGCTGGACCGAGGACCTGCTGCCGCTGCTGGGCGACGGGGATCCGCTCGGCGTGGACGGCTTCGCGACCCACCACCTGCCGCTGGCGGAGGCACCGGCCGCGTACGACCTGTTCCAGCGCAAGCAGGACGGGGTGGTCAAGGTGCTGTTCCGCCCCTGAGCGCCGTGCCATGACCGCGGGACGCGGGCGCGCGCGGCGTCCGGGCAGGACCGGCAGGCCGAGCAGGCCCGGTCCGGCCTTTCGCGCCGGGCCGGACCGGGCCGCCGCCCGCGCCCGCGGCGGCGAGCGGGTGCCGCCGGGGCTGCGGACCGCCGCCGGGTACGCCTGGCGGCTGGTCGCGATCGGCGTGGCCGCCTATCTCGCCGTCAGCGTCCTCACCCGGCTCGAACTGCCGGTGATCGCCCTGTTCCTGGCGCTGGTCATCACCTCCGTGCTGCGCCCGCCGGTCGACCTGCTGGCCCGGGGGATGCCCCGCTCGCTCGCCGTCCTGCTCGCCCTCGTCGGCTCGGTCGCCCTCGTCGGCGGGATCCTCGCCCTGGTCTGGACGACCGTCGCCGCCGAATGGGGCAGGCTGGGCGACGAGCTGCACGGCGGCCTCGGCCGGATCGACCGCTGGCTCACCGGCGCCCCGTTCCACCTGCACCCCGGCACGGCCACCGATCTCAAGGCCCGGATCGGCGACTTCGTCGCCACCCACCGCTCCATGCTGCTCAGCACCGCCCTCAGCGGCGCCGGGCGGGCCGTCGAACTGCTCACCGGGCTGGCGCTCGCGGTGTTCTGCTCGGTCTTCTTCCTGCACTCCGGCGACCGGATGTGGACCTGGGCGCAGCACCAGTTCCCGGCCCGCGCCCGACCGGTGTGGGAGCGGGCGGGCCACGCCGCCTGGCACACCTTCGCCGGCTACACCCGCGGCGTGCTGATCGTCGCGGCGACCAACGCCGTCCTGGTCGGCATCGCCCTCGCCGTCCTCGGGGTGCCACTGGTGCTGCCGCTGGTCGTCCTGGAGTTCGTCGCCACCCTGATCCCGCTGATCGGCTCCCCGATCGCCCTGGCCATCGCCTCGCTGGTCGCCCTGGCCGCCCGGGGCCCGGTGGTGGCCCTGCTGGTCCTCGGCCTGATCGTGGTGATCGGCCAGATCGAGGGCCACCTCCTGCACCCCCTGGTGCTCGGCTGGTCCGTCCGCATCCATCCGGTCGCCGTCGCCCTCTCCGTCACCGGCGGCGCCGTCCTCGGCGGCGTCCTCGGCGCGATGGTCGCCGTCCCCGTGGTCTCCGTGGCCTGGGCGGTGATCAACGCCCTCCGCCACGACGCCCCCGAGGACTGAGCCGCCGGCGGTCCGCGTTCAGTGCCGGTACGCGGCCGTCGCGATCTCGACGAAGGACCGGATCAGCGGGTTGGTGTCGCCCTCGTTCCACACCGCCACCACATGGCTCGGGGGCATGTCGAGCAGGGGCACCACCGCCAGCTCCGGGGGCAGGTCGTGTCCGAGCGGGGCCAGGCCGACCGTGCCGTTCCACAGCACGGTCTGCAGGCATTCCTGGACGGCGCGCACCACCGGGCCCTCCCTCGGCCTGCCGCCGTTCCAGTACGACTGCCAGCGGGGGTCGGTGCCCCGTGGGAACTGGAACCAGCGGCGGTCGCCCAGCTCGGCCAGCCGCAAGCCGTCGCGGCGGGCCAGCGGATCGTCGGCGCGCAGGACCACGCCGACCGGATCGCTCCGCAGCGCACGCGTCGTCAGGGCGGTCCGGTCGAACGGCGCCCGGGTCAGCGCGACGTCGACCAGTCCGGCGCGCAGCCCGCAGGTCGGATCGGTCAGGTCGGTCTCGCGGACCCGGATGTCGATGCCGGGGTGACGGCGGCGGTAGGCGGCGGCCAGCCGGGCCACGCCCGGATCGGTGCCGTCGCCCAGGATGCCGATGGTGAGGGTCCCGACGCCGGCCGCCGCGCTCACCCGGACCCGGACCCGGTCGGCGTGGTCGAGCAGGGCCCGCGCTTCGTCGAGCAGCACCGCGCCCACCTCGGTGAGCGTGACGCCGGTGGGCGAGCGGGTGAACAGCAGGGCCCCGGCCTCGGTCTCCAGCCGCTTGATCGCCCGGCTCAGCGGCGGCTGGCTCATGTGCAGTCGGGTGGCGGCCCGGCCGAAGTGGAGTTCCTCGGCGACCGCCACGAAGTAGCGCAAGGTCCGTAGCTCCACGGTGCCACGATACCCACGCGGTATCGGCTCCGCGGGACGGGTCTTGGACGCCGGCGAGCCCCCGGCGGTGCACTGGTGGGCATGACCGAAGAAGCGAAGACCAGCCGGCCCGAACAGGCCGACCCCGCCGTCTCGGTGGTGGGTCCCGGGGACGGCGGGACGATCGTTCTGGGCACCACCCGGATGCGCGTCCTGGAGGACGGCAGCCACACCGGGCACCGTCTCGCGATCGCCGAGTCCGTCCTCGCCCCGCACACCCAGGGCCCTCCGCAGCACCGCCACGCCCGACACGACGAGGGCTTCTACATCCTCTCCGGCACCGTGCGGTTCACCGTCGGGGACGAGGAGCACGACGCCACCGCGGGCACGCTGGTGATGGTTCCGCCCGGCACCCCGCACACCTTCGCCAACGCGACCGACCGGCCCGCCGTCCTGCTCAGCACCTTCACCCCCGACCTGTACGTGCAGTACTTCCGGGACCTCCAGGAGGTGCTCGCCGCCGGCCGGCCGCTGACGCCGCAGGCCTCCATCGACGCGATGCGCCGCTACGCGACCGGGCCCGCCTGATGCCGCCGGTACGGCACGGCACGGCCGTCCTCCTCTCCCCCGTCGCCTTCCTCCTCGACCTCGACCTCGTCCTCGACCGGCAGGAACCATGAACCTCGCCTACGGCATCGTGGCGGCTCCGCTCGCCCTCTTCTACGTCTACGCGGGCACGCTGAAGGCGACCCGCGGCCGCGATCGGCTCCGGCCGATGATGGCCTGGGTCGACCGCGTGCCCCTGCCGGCCCTCAGGGCGCTGGGGACGGTCGAGGTGCTCGGCGCGACCGGCCTGATCCTGCCGCCGCTGACCGGTGTCGCTCCCTGGCTGGCGCCGGCCGCGGCCATCGGCTTCGTGCTCCTGCAGGCCGGCGCGATCGCCGTCCACCTGACCGGCGCGGACCGCCGGATCGCCCTCAACGCCGCGCTCATCGCCACCGCCGCCGTGACCGTCCTGCTGGCCACCGGGCTCTGATCGCGCACCGGCCCGCGCCGGCGGCGCTCAGGGGCCGACCCCGCTCCGCCAGCGGACGGGGAGGTCCTTCAGCCCGTTCTGGAAGTTGGAGACCAGCCGCTTCGGCGGCGGGCCCGGGGCGGCTTCCAGGCCGGGCAGGGTGAGCAGCCGGCGCAGCAACGCCGTCAGCTGCAGCCGGGCGAGCTGGGCGCCGAGGCAGAAGTGCGGGCCGTGGCCGAAGCTGACGTGGTCGTTGGGGCTGCGGGTGATGTCGAACCGGTCGGGGTCGGGGAACACCGTCTCGTCGCGGTTGGCGGAGGCGTGGTAGACGACCACCTTGTCGCCGGCGCGGACCGGAGTTCCGGCAAGTTCGACGTCCCGGGTGGCGGTGCGCCGGAACTCCAGGACCGGCGGCCAGTGGCGCAGCATCTCCTCGACGGCGGAGGCGGTCAGTTCGGGCCGGGCGAGCAGCAGCCGGTGCTGGTCGGGGTGGCCGAGCAGGGTGTGCAGTCCGCCGGGCAGAGCGTTGCGCACGGTCTCGTTCCCGGCGACGGCGAACAGGAAGAACATCGTCTCGAACTCGGCGGTGCTCAGTCCGGCGTCCCGCATGCGGGCCACGATGCTGCCGGGCGGGGGCTGTTCGGCGAGGGCGTGGGCATAGGCGAACATGTCGGCGAGGGCGGCGCGGGAGCGCGGGTTGACGGGGCGGCCGTCCGGGGCGGTGCGGGCGGTGGGGCGGTGGGCCAGTGCCGCGCGCCCCAGGTCGGTGAGGGCGGAGGGGTCGGCGGTGCGGGAGTCGGCGTGGTCGCTGTCCTGGTAGCCGATCACCCGGTTCGACCAGTCGACCAGCAGCTGCCGGTCCTGGTCCGGCACGCCCAGGATCCGGGCCAGGGTCCGGACCGGCAGGTCGGCGGCGAGCGGGACGAGGTCGGCCTCGCCCAGCGGACGGACCTCGGCGACCAGGTGCGCCGCGCGCTCCTCGACGGCGGCCGTCAGTTCGCGCAGGGCGCGCGGGGTGAAGGCCGCCGCGACGATGCGGCGCAGCCGGGAGTGGTCCGGCGGGTCCTGGTTGAGCATCATGGTGCGGGCGAAGTCCAGGTCGGCCGCGGAGTCGGGGTCGCGGATCTGGGTGGCGCCGAGCTGCGAGGAGAACAGCCCGGGCGTGCGCAGGACGTGCTTGACGTCGGCGTGCCGCAGGACCGCCCAGTAGCCGGGTCCGGCCGGCCAGTCACCGACCGGCGGCTCCTCGACCCACCAGAGCGGGGCCGTCGTCCGCAGTTCCCGGAACAGGTCGTAGGGCACGTCCCCGGCGTAGGTCCCGGGGAGGAAGATCCGGTTCACTCGAGCCTGGTCGAAACCCATACCGACGGACCGTACGCGACCACCCCGGCGGCCCACCAGCACCCGGGTCGGGCCGGCGCCCGAGCGGCGGGCTGCGGCGGCTGCGCCCGACGGCCGCCGGGATCCCGTAGGGTCGGCCAATGGCCAAGTACTTCGACGTGCATCCCGAGTCTCCCCAGCCGCGCACCATCGGCACGGTGGCCGCCAGTCTCAGGTCCGGGGCCCTCATCGCGTACCCGACCGACTCCTGCTTCGCGCTGGGCTGCCAGTTGGACAACCGGGAGGGCCTGGAGCGGATCCGGTCGATCCGGCGGCTCGACGAGCGCCACCACTTCACCCTGATGTGCGTGGACTTCGCGCAGCTGGGGCAGTTCGCCCAGCTCGACAACAACGTCTTCCGTGCCGTCAAGGCGGCCACCCCGGGCAGCTACACGTTCATCCTGCCCGCCACCAAGGAGGTGCCCCGCCGGCTGATGCACCCGAAGAAGAAGACGGTGGGGGTCCGGATCCCCGACCACGCCGTCACCCGGGCGCTGCTCGCCGAACTCGGCGAGCCGCTGGTCTCCAGCACCCTGCTGCTCCCCGGTGACGAGGAGCCGATGACCCAGGGGTGGGAGATCAAGGAGCGCCTGGACCACGTGCTGGACGCGGTGGTGGACTCGGGCGACTGCGGCACGGAGCCGACGACGGTGGTCGACTTCTCCGGGGGCGGGCCGGAGATCGTCCGGCGGGGCGCCGGGGACGTCACCCGCTTCGAGTGACGCCCCGGGCGTGAGCGGGGATCGGGCCGCTCGGGCCGCTCGGGTGGTCCGGGCGGTTCGGGCGGTCCGGGCAGCTCAGGCGGCGACGAGGTGGTTGAGTTCGCGCAGGTCGACGCCGCGGCGCAGGGCACGCAGGTCGGCCTGGAGCTCGGACGGCGGGACGGCCAGGACGGTGCAGCGGGCGTGGGCCAGGCAGTAGCGGCTGACCGAACCGCCCTGGAACAGGCGGCGCACGGTGGTGCGCAGGGCGCCGTGCCGGCCCGCGCCGACCACCAGCAGGTCGTCCGGCCGGTCGGCCAGCGCGGTGAGCACCGGGCCGACCTCGCCGCGCACCACCAGGGGCTCGACCCGGACGCCGGCCGGGAGGCCGCCGAACGCCTCCCGCAGCGCCTGGTCCATGCGGGCGTCGGCCATGTCCTGCCAGGCGCGGAGCAGCGAGGGGCAGGGGCGCAGCCGGTAGTTGTACTCGCCGCCGGCCGGGGTCCAGGCGAGCACGGGCACCAGGACGGCGCCCCGGTCCCGCGCCTCGTCCGCCGCCCGGTGCAGGGCGGTCAGGCTGTGCAACGATCCGCTGACTCCGACGATGACGCGCGCGCCGTCCGACATGATCCTTCGCTTTCCGGTGTTCGATCCGCTGATTGCTTACGGATTATGGTTCCACAGCGCAGATAGGCCTGCAAATCGAAGGCTTTAACTGTATATGGCCTTGCATCGCCCACGCCTACCCGGCCGCCGGGCGGAAATCGGTGGCGGCCTGTGCCGGCCGCGGTCCACCCTGGGCGGCGTGACAGCACAGCAAGGACCGGGCAGCACCGAACCGGGCAGCACCGAGCCGGAACCGAAGCACGGCATCCGCGCCGTCCACACGGCCACCACCGTGACCGTCTACCAGGCGTACCGGCCGGAGATCGGGGTGGCTGCGGCCCGGGACGGGCGCTTCCCCGAGCAGTGGAAGCGCGACCGGATGACGTGGATCAAGCCCTCCTTCCTCTGGATGATGTACCGCTGCGGGTGGGCGACCAAGGAGGGGCAGGAGACCGTGCTCGCCGTGGAGATCGACCGCGCGGGCTTCGCGTGGGCGCTGGAGCGCGCCTGCCTCGCGCACTACGAGCGCGGGCTGCACCCGGACCGGGCGACCTGGCAGCGCCTGCTGAAGCGGGCACCCGCCCGGGTGCAGTGGGACCCCGAACGCGATCTGCACCTGCGCCCGCTGCCGTACCGCTCCCTGCAGCTCGGCCTGGCGGGCGAGGCGGCACGGCGGTACGCCGACGAGTGGACGGTGTCCGTCACCGACGTGACGCCACTGGTGCGGCGGATCCACGGCCATCTGCGCGACGGCGAGGCGGACGCCGCACGGCTGCTGCTGCCGGACGAGCGGCCGTACCCGGTCGCGGAGGGCTCACTGGCCCACCTCCGCGGGTGACCGGCGGGCGGTGGCGGCATACGATCATCGGGTGTCCAAGTCTCGTGATCGCTCGTCAGCGGCCGCCGCGTCGGCCTGCTCTCCCGCGTGGACGTCCTGTGCCACGGACTCCCTGCTGTCCATCGGATCGGCGGGGTCGGTCCTGTCGATCGGCTCCGCCGGGTCGGTGCTCTCGATCGGGTCGGCGGGCAGCGTCCTGTCGATCGGGTCGGCCGGGTCGGTGCTGTCCGTGCTGTCCGCCGGGTCGTGGCTGAGCGTCGGCTCGCTGCTCTCGGCGAACTCGCGCTGGTCGGTGCTGTCCTGGCGTTCCCGGGGCGGGCTGCTGGCCGCCGGCGCGGTGGCGCTCACCGCGGGCGCGGTGCTCGCCGGCGGCGTTCGGCCGCGACGGCGCGCCCGGTAGGGGCGGGGATGCCGGCACGGCCGGCGGTGCGGCGGCAGCCGCTCCGGTCGCTCCCGCCGCTCCGGTCACTGCTGGGCAATCCGGCGTTCTGGTACGTCACCGCGCTGGCCGCGATGTGGCCGGTGCTGCGGCTGCTGCCGGCCGACCGGGTGCGGGCGCTGCGCGCGTGGGCGTCGACCGACCTGGACAACCTGCGGCCCTGGCCGGACGGCCATCCGGTCGGTTCGCTGACGGTGTCGGCGTTCGTCCCGCAGGACACCGTGTGGGTCTGGCCGGTGTTCGCGCTGTCCGTCTTCGGGGTGGTCGGGGCGCTCGGCGGCCGGCGGGCGGTGGCGGTCCTGGCCCTGGTGCACCTGGCGGCGACCGCGCTGACCGAGGGGCTGGTGTGGTGGCGGATCGAACACGGCGCGCTGCCGGCCGAGGCCGCGCACGCCCTGGACACCGGCCCGTCCTATGTGGTGGTCGCGGCGCTGGCGGTGGCGGCCTGCCGGGCCCGCCCGGTGTGGTCGCGGGCGGTGTGGCTGGCGATGCTCGCGGTGGCGGCGCCCAATCTGCTCGGCGGGGTCGCGGACGGCGAGGTCGCCGCCGTGGGACACCTGGTCTCGCTGCTCGCGGGGCTCGCCGTCGCGGCCGCGCACCGGGCGGGGCTGCGGCCGGTGGCCCGCCGGACGGCCGCGGCGCGGGCCCCGGGTCAGTCGGCGCGGGTGCCGTCGAGGTAGGCGAGGACGGCCAGCACCCGGCGGTTGTCGTCGTCGGAGGCTCCGAGGCCGAGCTTCGCGAAGATGCCGGAGGTGTGCTTGCTGACCGCGCCCTCACTGAAGTGCAGCCGCTGGGCGATCGCGGCGTTGGAGCGCCCCTCGGCCATCATCGCCAGCACCTCCCGCTCGCGCGGGGTGAGCAGCGCCAGCGGCCGGTCGTCGGCGTTGCGGGCGAGCAGGCGGGTGATCACCTGCGGGTCCATCACGGTGCCGCCGGAGGCGACGGTGCGCAGCGCGTCCATGAACTGCCCGGCGTTGGAGACCCGGTCCTTGAGCAGATAGCCGACCGCCCCGGCGCCGTCGGCGATCAGCTCGCGCGCGTAGAGCTGCTCGACGTGCTGGGAGAGCACCAGGACGGGCAGGCCCGGTCGGGCCCGGCGGGCCGCGAGGGCGACCTGGAGGCCCTCGTCGGTGAAGGTGGGCGGCAGCCGCACGTCCACCACCGCGACGTCCGGCCGGTGCTCGGCCAGCGCGGCGGCGAGTTCGGGGCCGCTGCCCACCGCCGCGACGATCTCGTGCCCGTGGGCACCGAGCAGCAGGGACAGGCCGTCCCTCAGGAGGTAGAGGTCCTCGGCGAGGACAACGCGCACGGTAGCTCCATGGTCAGCCGGGTCGGCCCGCCCGGCGGGCTGATCAGCGTGAGCGTACCGTCGAACGCCGCCAGCCTGCGCTGGATGCCCCGCAGGCCGGTGCCCCGGCCGGGGTCCGCGCCGCCCCGGCCGTCGTCGGTGACCTCGGCGCGCAGCAGCCCGTCCGCATGGACCAGGTCGACGGCGGCGTGCCGCGCGCCGGCGTGCTTGACCGCGTTGGTCAGCGCCTCGCTGACCGCGTAGTAGACCGCCGACTCCACCGGGGCCTCGGCGCGGCCGGGCAGTTCGGCCCGCACCTCGACGCGCAGCGGCACGTCCAGGGCGAGGGCGCGCAGCCCCTCGGCCAGACCGCGCTCGGCGAGCACCGGCGGGTGGATGCCGCGGACCAGGTCGCGCAGCTCCTGGAGGGCCTGGGTGACGTTCTCCTGGGCCTCCGTCACCACGTCCCTCGCGCGTGCCGGGTCGCGGTCGATCAGCGCGGCGACCGCGCCCAGCCGCAGGCTCACCGCGACCAGCCGGGCCTGGGCGCCGTCGTGCAGGTCGCGCTCGATCCGGCGCAGCTCGGCGGCCTGCGCCTCGGTGACGTCCAGGCGGGTCACGGTCAGCTGCTCGACCCGGCGGGCGAGGCGGGAGCGCTCGGTGGGGCCGAGCAGGGCGCGCGTCCAGTGGCCGTGCAGGCGCAGCGCCGGGCGGGCCAGGGCCGGGCCCGCGGCGGCCAGGGCGAGGCCGAGGGCGGCGGTGAGCCCGGCCGGGAGGCCCATCGGGAGGCCGCGCTCGCTGCCGGACAGCGGGAGGACGACGCACGCGAGAGCGTAGAGGCCGCCGCCGAGCAGCAGCGGCGGGGTGGCGGCGAGGACGCCGCCGGCCACCGGGTTCAGCAGCACCCAGAGGACGTCGCGCCAGGTCGCCGGATCCTTCCAGAGCCAGCGGATGGTGCGTGAGACGCTCGCGAACCAGCGGCTCTTCTGGTAGTCGTGGCCGGTCCAGAACCAGCCGTGCAGGGTGCGTTCGAGCGCCGGACGCGGCAGGTAGGGCGACGGCACCGGCACGCCCGACCACCGGCCGGCGTAGGCCCGGGCGAGTCCGGCGGCCGCGCGGGCGAGCCGGGTGGTGGCGGGGAAGAGCACGAAGAGCCCGAGACCGAACCAGAGCACGAAGCTGCCGATCACGACCACCAGCAGCACCAGTTCGGCGGGGACGACCGCCGTCAGCGCCAGCAGCCGGCCGAGGGCGGCGGTGCGGCTCCGCAGGGCGGCGGGGGCGGCGGGCGGCGTGCCGGTCACCGGTCCTCCGTTCGGTGGTCGCTCGTGGTGGGCGGGCTCCGGAGCGCCGTGGTGACGGTCCCTCGCGCGGTCATGATCCCAGCCGCGCCGACGGGGCCCGGGGGTCGGGGCCGTCGGGGCGGGACGGCCGGGACGGCGGGGACGGCGGGGACGGCCGGGGAGGGCCGTTCAGCCGGTGCGCCACCCGCAGGCAGAACGCGCCGAGCAGAACGAACACCACCGCCAGCGGTATCCCCGCCCCCGCCGGCAGGTAGAGCGCCAGGAACCAGCTGCGCGCGGAGGGCGCGAACAGCTTCAGGGCGAGCGCCACCAGGCCCTGGGGCGCGATCAGCAGGATGCCGCCGGTGGTCAGCAGACCGACCGCCACCGAGCGTCCGCGCGAGAGCCCGGCCGCCGGACCGTCCTCGTCCCCCTCCGCCCCCTCGCCCCGTGCGGGCTCCGCCGTACGGTGGAGGCCCTTGCGCAGCACGTCCAGCAGCTCCGGACCGCGGTCCTCCAGCCGGCGCCGGGCGGCCCGGCCCAGCGCCCACGCGTACAGCGCGCCGGTCAGCAGACCCGCCGGCACCCCGGCCCAGCGCAGCGGCGCGCTGGACAGCAGCGTGCCGGCCAGCACCACGCCGGCTGCGGGCAGGGCGGCGAGCAGTTGCAGCCAGAACGCCGCCAACCCCTGGGCGCGGACGTGTTCGGCGCTCTCGTCGGCGAGGTCGTCGAGCGGACCGCCACCGGGGCGGTCGGGCGACGGGGCGGCGCCGACCACCGACATCAGCGGGATCAGCCCGGCCGCGGCGCCGAGCACGGCCGGCAGCACGGCGAACACCCACGGCCGGACGTCGCCCGGGGCGGCGGGGAGCGCGGCGACCGTCAGCAGCAGCGCCACCGGCGCCGTGACCAGCAGCCAGGCGGCCTGTCGGGCCCGGACGTCGGCCCGGACCGCGCCCGGCACCACCAGGGTCAGCCAGAGCGCGCCCGCGTCCAGCCCGTACAGGTTGACGCAGAACGCCCCGGCGAACAGCGCGGCGACCACACCCGACCACGGCAGCAGCACGTCGTAGCCGTCGAGCAGCGGGAGCAGGCCGGTGAACACGCCCGTCCAGAGCGCGGTCCGCAGGAACCGGGCCCGGCGCGGGTCGCGCCGCCACAGCAGCAGTTCCTTGGCCAGGACCGCGCCCGCCGGAGTGTCCGGGAGCGCCCGGCGCCGGGACCGGGGGCGGTCACGGGCCCGCAGCGGGCGGCTCCCGCCGCCGCGCACCAGCTGCCGGGAGAGCAGCGCCGCCCAGCCCGCCAGGAGCAGGGCGCAGAGGGCGGCCAGCGCACCGAGCGCGGCGGCGGCCGTCGCCCAGTCCGCCCGGCGGGCCGCGTCCACCGCGACCACCGCCCAGCCCGAGGGCAGCACCCGCACGGCCGTGGCGGCCCCGGCCGCCCAGTCGCCGGTGCCGAGCCGGGCCAGGAAGCCGAGCGCGAACCAGCCGGAGTTGAGGCAGGCCATCACCAGGCCGACCAGCAGCGCGGACAGCTCCCAGCCGAGACGGAAGCGCAGCACGCCGCCCAGCGCCTGCGGGGTGAACTTCGCCAGCACCACCACGAAGAGCAGCTGCAGCAGCACGGCGGGCACCGCGACCAGCGCCGCCGCCGGGCCCTGGCGGGCGCCGTAGACGAACAGCCCGCCGAAGGCGACCAGGGCGAGCACCGGGGTGACGCCGACGAAGGCGGCGCCGAGCAGCCCGACGGCCAGGCCGCGCGGGCGCATCGGCACCATCGCGAACCAGGCCGGCCGCAGGGTGGCGTCGCCGCCGGTGACCAGCGGCCCGAGCGCCCACCCCAGGCTCCACAGCAGCTGGCCCAGCGCCAGGACACCGAACCCGGCCTCGGGGGTGGCGTAGTCCGCCAGGCCGAGCAGCGCGGTGCCGACCGCGCCCGCCCCGCCGCACAGCGTGCCGACCACCAGCCCGGCGGCGCGGGGACCGGACATCGACCGCCGCAGGACGGTCATCCTCATACCGGCGAGCACGGTGATCGCGACCCGCCCGCCCGCCGCCGGCGGGACCGTCAGGACGCCAGCCATTCCAGCCCCTCCGCTCCCCCGGTCCGGGCGCCGACCAGCTCGACGAACACGTCCTCCAGCGCCCGCCCGCCCCGCACCTCGGCCACCGTCCCGGCGGCCGCCACCCGGCCCCCGGCGATCACCGCGACGTGGTCGCAGAGGCTCTCCACCAGGGCCATCACATGGCTGGAGAGCACCACCGAGCCGCCGGCCGCGACGAACCGCGTCAGGATGGTCCGGACGGTCGCCGCCGAGACCGGGTCGACCGCCTCGAACGGCTCGTCCAGCACCAGCAGCCAGGGCGCGTGCAGCATCGCGACGGCCAGGCCGATCTTCTTCCGCATCCCCGTGGAGTAGTCGATCACCGCCGTCCCCGCCGCGTCCGTCAACTCCAGCACCGCCAGCAGCTCCTCGGCCCGGGAGTCCACCGTCCGCCCGTCCAGGCCGCGCAGCCGGCCCAGGTACCGCAGCAGCTCCGGACCGGTCAGCCGCTCCGGCAGCGCCAGGCCGTCCGGCAGCACTCCCACCAGCGCCTTGGCGTGCAGCGGGTCGGCCCACACATCGACCCCGAACACCTCCGCCCGCCCGGCGTCCGGCCGCATCAGCCCGACCGCCATCGACAGCGAGGTCGTCTTGCCCGCGCCGTTCGGCCCCACCAGCCCGTAGAACGAGCCGCTCGGCACGGTCAACTCCACGCCGTCCACCGCCCGGTGGGCCCCGAACCGCTTGCTCAACCCCACCAGCCGCAACGCCGCGACACCCGCACCCGCCACCCGCACCACGCCTCCCCGACTCACCGGCCCACCCTCTCCGGGCGGCCCATGAAGAACGCTAGGACGAACACGATCCAGGCGGAATCCACCCCACTCCACACATCACGGTGGGCCCAGCCCCACCCCCGCCCTGCAGCTGCCCTCCGCGGCGAACGGCGTCCACGGGTCCTTCCCCCGGAACCACACCACCCGTGACCCCGGCCCGGAGTTCTGCTCGACCGGGGCCGCACCGGGCAGGGCGACCAGTGCTTCCGGCTCACCGCCGGCCCCGACCCGATGGAGGGGTCGGCGGCCCTTCACGCCGCGAGGATCCTGGCCAGGCGGGCCGCCTCCGTTCGGACGCGGCGGGGGGCGGTGGGGGCGGTCAGGGGGTCGAGGGCGGGGACGGGGATGCGGAGGTCGTCGGCGGCGGCGCAGTCGGCGGCGAGGGTGAGGGCGTCCGCCAGGCCGCGGCGGGCGGGGTCGGGGGCGAGTTCGGTGAGCATCGTGGTGAGCACGGTGAACACCGGGCGGCCCGCGCCGCCGCGGGCGGCGTCGGCGAGGACGGGCAGGAAGCGGTTCGGCTTGGCGACGGACAGCCGCCACAGTGCCGCGAGCCACTCGCCGAGCGCCTCCGGCCGGAGCCGGCCGCGTGCGGTCAGTGTCAGCAGGGCGTCCAGGGCGGCGGTGCGGTGCTCGGCGCGGGCGGCGGTCAGGCCGTGTGCGAGCAGGAGGTGGCTCACCGGCCCGGGTTCGCCCGGGAGGTCCGCGAGCCGGGGCAGCAGGGGGTTGGGGTCGCGGGGGCCCTGATCGCGGACCTGGACCGCCAGTTCGGGCAGGCCGTGCGCGGCGACGGTGTCCGGATGCCAGGGCGCCGTCCAGGGCAGCTGGCCGAGCTGGCCGGCCGACGACCGGAACAGGCCCGCGCTCCAGCCGATCCGGGTGGGGTCGGGCAGGGTGTGGAGCAGCCCGGTGACACCCTCGGACACCGCCGGGGCGGGGGCCAACGGGGCGATGCGCGGAAATGTGTGGGGCGAACCGTCCGGGGCCTCGACATGGAACCCCTCGGGCGCGGGCAGCGGCGCGTCGGACGGCAGCTCGCAGCCGAGTCCGGCGGCCGCCGCGCGGACGGCCGGCAGCGCGTCCGGCGCCACCCGGAGCAGTGCCTGGGCCAGATCGGCGGGCCAGGGACGGGCACCGGCCGCCCGGTGGGCCGCGAGCCGCTCGACGAGCACGGTCGGATCGAGACCGCCGTCGGCGGCGGTGGGAGTGGCGAGCAGCACCGGTACCGGCGCGTCGGCGAGGCCGCACGCCGCTTCCAGGACGCGCAGCGCGGGGATGACGGCGGGGGTGCGCAGCGGGTCCCGGAGGGCGAGCAGTTCGGCCGTGAACGCGGCGGACCGGTGCTCGCGGCCGGTCAGGGCGTCGAGCAGGCAGCCCAGCGTGCCCGTGACGGTGCCGATGCCGTCGAACAGGACCCGGTTCCCGCCGCGGGCCGAGGCGAGCGGGGCGAGCGCGGCACCGAGGGCGGCCGCGTCGCGGTGGTGCTCGGCGACCAGGGCGGCCAGCACCACCTCGAACTCGCCGGGGTCGGGCACCCGGTCGGCCAGCAGGGCGGCCAGCCGCTCGGCGAGCTCGGCCGGCCCGGCGGGGGCCGCCGGGAGGGCGGCGGGCCGCGCGGGCCCCACCGCGGCGGAGGGCTGCGCGGCCGCGGCCGGGGCGGCCAGCAGCTCGGAGGCGTCCGGCCGCAGGGCGGGGCCGAGCCCGGTGGCGGCGACGCGCACGACCTCGGCCGTCGCCGGGTCGGCGGTGTCGGGCAGATGGCGGGCGACGAGCCGCAGCGCGCGCTCCTGGACCGCGGGCGCCGGGTGCGCGAAGGCCACCGCGAGGGCGGGCAGCAGCTCGTCGGCCCCGGCCGGATCGCGCTTGAGCACCGCGTCGGCCCAGCTCAGCTGGACGGTGGCGAGGGCCTTCTCGGGGCGGGCCAGGACGGCGGCCGTGAGCTCGGTGAACCGCTCGGTCGGGAGCCGGGTGCCGATGGACCGCAGCGCCGCCTGGGCGGCCTTCGCGACGGTCGGCGCGCCGTCGGCGGCCAGCCGGACGTGGTCGCGGGACCGGGCGGCGACCTCCTCGGCGTCGGGGGCCAGCGCCTCGTACAGCCGGAGGAAGCCGCGCAGACTGCCGGGCCGGTCGCCGCGCAGCAGCCGGCCGAGGCAGCGGTCGAGCAGTTCGGCGCGGTCGAGCAGCCCCTCCCCCGCCAGCGCGGCGAGCGCCTTGGGCCACTCGTTCTCCGGCCCGGAGCGGGCGGCGTAGGGGTCGGTGAACTCGGCACCGACGTCCGGGAGTTCGAACAGCCGCCGGACGAACTCGGCGAGCCTCGGCTGAGCCCGCAGCCAGGAGAGCAGCGTGTCGTGGTGCGGCACCGGCGGGCGCAGGCCCTGGTCGGCGAACCACTCGGCGATCTCGCGGTAGCGGTGGCGCATCAGCCCGCCCTCGCGCACCCAGCCGATCAGATAGCCGTCGGTGGCGGGCACCTCGGCGCCGGACCAGACGGCCAGACCGTGGGCGATCAGCCAGCGGAAGCGGTCGCCACGGGCCGGCAGCCATTCGGCGAGCAGGACCGCGAGTTCGCGCTGGAACGCCACGTCGCGGTGCGGCAGGAGCAGCACCAGCAGGAGGTCCCGGGGGTCGGCGCCGACGGAACCGCCACCGGACAGCGGCCAGGTGAAGGAGAGCAGCCGCCGCGCGGTGAGCCAGTCCAGGGCCTGAGCCGGGGTGGCGGCGGAGAGGATCCCGGCGAGCTGGAGGGCGGCGAGCTGGTCGTACGCGGCGCTGTAGCGTCGCGGGTCGCCCGAGGAGAGCTCGCGCAGCAGCTCCGTACGGAGCTTGCGCAGCGGCGTGCGCAGCCCGCCCAGCTCGGCCGCGGGCACCGGGGCGAGCCGGTCGATCACCCCCTGCGGCACCCGATCGGCGATGAGCGCCCGCACCTCGTCCCAGCCGATCGCCCCACTCGCGGTGCCGGTCATGGCGCCCCTCCTCCACCCGCTCCGGTTGATGATCGCGAAGCTAGCCGACGCCACCGACAACCGCGCGGCGGTGGCGGCCCGGAACGCCGCTGGGCCCGCACCGGACGGGTGCGGGCCCAGCGGGCGAGTCGTTCGGCTCAGGCGCGGGTGCGGCGGGCGGCGAGGACGGTGTGGACCAGGACGCCGACGAGCAGGAAGAGGACGCCCTGGTAGACGGCGGCGTAGCCGGCGCCGGCGACCAGCCAGGCGGAGAAGGCGAAGGCGCCGAAGGCGAGGGTGAGGTCGCGGGCGAGGCGGGTCGGGGCGACGCGGTCGCGCTCGCCGCTCAGCAGCCAGCGCAGCTGGGCGGCGCTGGAGAGGAGGTAGGGGACGGTCGCGGTGAAGGTGGTGACCAGGACCAGGGTGTCGAAGGCGGCCTTGGCCCCGGAGGCGAAGTCCAGGACGGTGAGCAGCGAGGCGAGCGTGACGCCGGTCAGCACGCCGACGACGGGCACGCCGCGGCGTTCGGTGGCGAAGACGGCGGGGAACAGGCCGTCCTTGGCGGCGGCGTAGGGGGCCTGGGCCGAGAGCAGGGTCCAGCCGTTGAGCGCGCCGGTCATCGAGACCAGGGCGGCGACGGCGACGGCGGTACCGCCCCAGGAACCGCCGAAGACGGCGTTCACCGAGTCGGAGAACGGTGCGGTGGAGTGGACCAGCCGCTCGTGGGCGACGGTGCCGAACACCGCGAGCGTGCCGAGCAGGTAGACGACGGCCGCGCCGACGGTGCCGAGCACGCTGGCCCGGCCGACGTTGCGCTCCGGGTCGCGGACCTGGCCCGCGCTCATCGCGGCCGACTCCACGCCGAGGTAGCTGAAGAGCAGGATCGCGGCGGCGGCCGTCATCCCGCCGAGCCAGCCGTCGCCGGTCGCGTCGAAGGGGCCGAGGTTCGCCGGGTCGAAGGAGCCGAGGCCGGCCACCGCGACGACCACCAGGGGGACGAACTTGAGGACCGTGGCGACGAGTTGGACGGCGCCCACGTACCGGGTGCCGGCCAGGTTGGCGAGCGCGGGCAGCCACTGGACGGCCAGCGCGCAGCCGATGGCGAGCGGGGTGGAGCGGCCGACGGCCGGCCACAGGACGGTGAGGTAGCCGACGGCGGCGACGGCCAGGGCGGCGTTGCTGACCCAGGTGGTGATCCAGTAGGACCAGGCGGCCAGGAAGCCGGCGAAGTCGCCGAAGGCCTCGCGGGCGTAGACGTAGGGGCCGCCGGTGCGCGGGTCGCGGCGCGCGAGCCGGCCGAAGACCAGGGCCAGGGCGATGGCGCCGACGGTGAGCACGGCGAAGGCGAGCAGGCTGACCGTGCCGTACGGGGCCACCGAGGCGGGGATCATGAAGATGCCGCCGCCGATGATGTTGCCCATCACCAGGGCGGTCGCGGTCGGCAGACCGAAGCGGCGGACGGCGGACCGGGACGACGGCGGCGGCGCCGCGGACGACGGCCCCGACGGCGGCGACGGCTCTGGGGGTGCCTGCCGGGTCGCGGCCGGGCTGGTGTGCATGAGGGTGTGGTGCCTTTCCTGCGTCCTGCGCGCTCGGTGGAGCAGACGCCCATGCTCATGCAGGCGGCACCTTGTACCAAATCGGTGGGATTTGTCCGCCGGAGCGGCCCGCCCGCCGGAAAACCTTCGGTCGCGCGGCGGCCGGGCGGGCACTCGTCCCGCACCCTTCACCGGGGGTGCCGGGGGCCGCCCACCCGGCCCCGGCACCCCCGGCGCACGTCACTCGGCGACGAAGGTGTTGCCGCTCCACTCGAAGACGTCCAGCGGCACGCCCTCGTGCACCGCCGTCCGGCCGGTGCGCCGGAAGTGCTCGTACCGGTTGCCGGCGAGGACCTTGACCACGCTCGCACCGGTCGCGACCTCGCGCACGCGCGCGAAGTCCGATCCGGCCGCACCGCCTTCGAGCAGGATGTTCGCCTTCGGCTCCGTCATCGTGCTACCTCCCGGGGGTGGCTTCGCCAGGGATCCCTGACCTGGGCCCCGAACCTACGCAGCCGCCCGCCGCCGGAGAACCCCCTAGCCACCCCTTTCCCTGGGCCGCCACAGCACACGAACGGTCGGTGCACGGCGCGGTGCACGGCGCACCCCCGGGTGGCCGGGGGCCGCCGCGCCGCCGTCAGCCCGCGGCGGTGTGCCGCAGCACCTCCAGGACCTCGCCCGCGATCGCCGCCTCGTTCTGCTCGAAGAGCGGCCCGGTGAGCCGGTCGGTCTGCTCCGGCAGGCCGGTGAGCACCGGCGTGTGCAGGTGGCCGCCCGGCAGTTGCGGGGCGAGCTCCAGGCGCAGCCGGTTGGTGCGGTAGGCGACCTCGTTGGAGAGGTAGCCCCCGCCGCCTCCGGCGACCGCGCGCGAGCCGGGGGTCGGGCCGTCCGCCCGGTCGATCGGGGCACTCGCCCCGGCCGGGATCTCGGTGACGGTGGTGTTCAGCTTGACCGGGAACGGCTGCTGAACGGCCGTCATCGGACCGGTCGGCAGGCTGGTGGCGATGAACTCCGCGCCGGGGCCGAGGCCGGGGGCGGTGACGGGGTGGTAGCGGGTGCCGCCGGAGAGCGCCCCGGCGTTGTCGGTGTAGGGGTCGGCGGAGCGGGCGCGGCCGGCCCAGGCCTCCAGGGTGAACAGTCCGGGGTAGCCCTGGCTGACGGTGGTGATGAGGTCCGCGGAGCGGTGGCCGGGGGCGAGCCGCGGGCCGAACGCGCGCTCGACCATGCCGCGGTCGAAGTCGCCGTAGCGGACCGGGAAGACCACCGCCTGGATCTCGGCGGGGGTGCCGTCGGCGAGGGTGATCCGCCGTCCGTCCAGTTGCAGGACCGCCGAGCCCGAGGGGTTGGCGCGGCGCGGCTCGGCGTCCAGGCCGAACGGGTCGAAGCCGCTCACGAAGATCCGGCGCACACCGTGCCGGGCACCGAACCCGCTGTCGGCCAGCCCGCGCGAGGCGTCCTCGAAGCGCTGCCGCAGCGCCGCCGCGTCGACGGTGAAGTCCGGCTGCCAGCGGGCGAGTCGGATGGTCATGGCGACCCGGGTCCAGTACAGCGGGCGGTCGTCGCCGGCCGGCAGGTCGCCGCCGGGGCGGCGGCCCTGGGCACGGTCGACGCCGGCCCGCCAGAGCGCCTCGCCCCAGGCGTCGACGATCCGGCCGGCCCCGGCGGCGTTGCGTGCGGCGCAGAGCGCGGCGGGGAAGCGGCGGACGAAGTCGCCGAGGCCCCCGCGTTCGGTCAGCGCGGCGGTCCGCGGGTCCGCGGTGCGGGCCTGCTCGGGGTCGAGCGGCGCCGAGTCGACGGTCCGACAGGACGGGCGGCCCGCACGGCCGTCGGCGGCACCGGCGGTGGTGGCGGGGAGGATGGTGGCGGCGAGAGCGCCGATGAGGGTCGCGGTGAGCGCGACCCGGCGCCGGGCGGTCGTCATGGCGTGGACACTACAGTCGCGTCGCCGGGCTTCACCAGAGCGCCCCTCCCCCGCCACGGACGGTCACCGTGCAGGGCGCCGGCCTCCGGAGATCCCCAGCGGAACGGCCCCCGACTCCCCTGGCGAGTCACGCCCCGTAGCGGTTTACTGGGAGTGAGCAGGGCAGGAGACGGAGGCCCGGCGATGGAATGTCCCCACCCACCCGGATTCCACGCTGAGGTCCGCGCACAGTACGCGGCCGCCGGAGCCGAAACGGCCCGGCTGCTGCGCTCGGTGTCCGAGGACCTCTGGACAGCGCCCACCCCGTGCCGCGACTGGGACGTGCGCGCGCTGGTGAACCACCTGGCGGCCCAGCACCTGTGGGTGTGCCAGGCGGTCGCCGGCTACACCCCGCAGCAGATCGGCCACCGCTTCGAGGGCGACGTGCTCGGCCGCAACCCGCAGGGCGTGTGGTCGATGGCGGTGCGCAGCGCCTTGCGCGCGCTCAACCGCCCCGGCGCGCCCGACTTCCTGGTGCACCTGCCGTACGGCCTGCGGGACGCCGGCGGCTACGCCCGGGAGCTGACGGCCGAGACCGTCGTGCACAGCTGGGACCTCTCCCGGGCGCTGGGCGAGCGGGTGCGGATGCCGCCCGGCTCCGCCCGGTACGCGCTCGCCGAGTTCCGCGGCTACCGCGACCTGGCCGGCACCGGCCGCTTCGACCCGCCGCGCGCCGCGCCGCCGGGCGCCGACGCCGAGGGCCTGCTGCTGGCCCTCACCGGCCGCGACCCGGCCTGGTCCACCGACCGGATCTGACGGGCGGGACGGACGCCCCGGACGCCCGGAGCCCGGAGCCCGGACGGACACCCGTCACCGCGGACGCCCGCCCGGCCGATCACCGCGGGTCAGTCGCCCGACCGGTCCTGCGGGTCCGCGAACATCCCGGGCTCGAACGAGCCGCCCTTCTGGTGGACGACGACGTTCATCCGGGTCGCGGCATTGATCAGCGCGATCAGGCAGACCAGCGCGCCGAGCCGGTCGTCGTCGAAGTGCTCGCGCGCCCCGGCCCGGGTCGCGTCGGTGACGCCGTTCCGGTCCAGCACGGTGGCCTCCTCGGTGAGCGCCAGGGCGGCCCGCTCGGCCTCGGTGAACACGGTGCTGTGCCGCCAGGTGGCAACCAGGTGGAGGCGCAGCGCGCTCTCCCCCGCCGCCGCGGCCTCCTTGGTGTGGATGTCGACGCAGAGGCCGCAGCCGTCGAGCCGGCCGACCCGCAGCTGCACCAGCTCGCGCAGCGGCTTCGGCAGGGTGGACTGCTCCAGGACCAGCGCGGTGTTGGAGAAGCGCCCGGCGCTGCTGGTCGACCTCGCCGGGGACGGCGACAGCGTCGTGGCCCTGCGGGTCGACGACGGCCTGATCACCGCCCTCTACATCGTCCGCAGCCCCGCGAAGCTCTCCCGTCCGGCCCGCGAGACCCCGCTCACCCGGTGAGGCCCGCCGCCCCTCGGCCACCCGGGTGCTCCGCTCCGCGGGTCCGGACGAACGGATCGCCGAGAAGGCGCCGGAACGGCCGATCGCGCCGGTCGCTCTCCTAGGCTCGCGGCGCGCGGGCGGGCCGTCGCGGTCACGCTCGCCGGACCTGTGCCGCCGCGGGCCGGGTGGCGTCGACGAGAGAAGAGCGAGGAAGAGATGGGTACACCCAGCGAGCCGTTCGGGACCGTTGTCAGCGAGATCGGAGTCAACATCCGGGAGTTCCCCAGCACCGACTCCTCCATCGTCGGCACGTTCCCCTTCGGCGCCAAGATCGGCCTGCGCTCGAAGGTGCGGGCGCAGAACGTCGACGGCAACGACATCTGGTACCTGCTGCGCGACCGCAACGCCTGGGTCGCGGCCCGGAACGTTGACAACACCGGCGTCGTGAAGTTCGCCAAGGACGTGTCGGGCGGCTCCGGGGTGGCGGCGGACGAGGGGGCCAGGAGCTAGCCGATCCGGCGGCGTCAGGGCGGTGTGCCCCACCCCACCGCCCTGACGTCGCCTCCCCGGTTCCCCACTGCCCGGGCGGTCCGGTGCACGGGACGGTTGATGTCCGATTCACGCCAGCCCGACACCCTTTCCGTTTGGTGGACTTCGGGCGTCGATCACTCACCGTGCCCGGACAGGAACACCGTCATGCCCGACACCGCCCACGCCCCCTCGCGTCCGCTGCCCGCGGGCCGGACCCGGACCCGGACGGGCGGGTGGCCCGCCGTCCTCGCCGTCACCGCCGGGGTCTTCTCCATCGTCACCACCGAGATCCTGCCCGTCGGCCTGCTGACGCCGATCGGCGCGAGCTTCCGGATCTCCGACGGCACCGCCGGGCTGATGATGACCCTCCCCGGCCTGGTCGCCGCCGTGGCCGCGCCCGCGGTCACCGTGGCGACCAGGCGGGCCGACCGGCGCACCATGCTCTGCGCCCTGCTGCTGCTCCTGGCGCTCGCCGACCTGCTGAACGCCGCCGCCCCCGCGTACGGGGCGGTACTGGCGGCCCGGGTGGCGCTCGGGCTGGTGATCGGCGCCTTCTGGTCGATCGGCTCGGGACTCGCCCCGCGCCTGGTGCCGCCGGACCGGCAGGCCCGGGCGAACACGGTGATCTTCACCGCCGTCCCGCTCGGCTCGGTGCTCGGCGTCCCGGCCGGGGTCCTGCTCGGCTCGCTCGCCGGCTGGCGCGCGGCCTTCGCCGCGATGGGCGTGCTCACCCTGCTGGTGCTGGCCGCGCTGCTCGTCTGCCTGCCGCCGCTGGCCCCGCCGGCCACCACCACCGGCCTCGGCGTCCTGCGCGGCCTGCTGGCCGGCCGGGCCACCCGCACCGGCCTGGCGGTGACCTTCCTGATCGTCCTCGCCCACTTCGGCGGCTACACCTACGTCACACCGTTCCTGGCCGACGTCACCCACGCCGGAGCCGGTCTGATCAGCGGACTGCTGCTCGCCTACGGCGCCGCCGGCCTGCTCGGCAACCTGCTCGCCGGCCAGCGCGCCGCCCGCGCCCTGCGCCCGGTGTTCACCGCGGCCGCCGCGCTGCTGGCCGGCGCCACCCTGCTGCTGCCCCTGCTCGGCACCTCCGCCCCCGGCGCCACCGTCCTGCTGCTGCTCTGGGGCGTCGCCTACGGGGCCGTCCCGGTCTGCTCGCTCAACTGGTTCCTCGCCGCCGCCCCGCACACCCCGGAGGCCGCGGGCGTCCTGTTCACCTCCTCCTTCCAGGCCACCATCGGGATCGCCGCGCTGGCCGGCGGCGCCGTCGTCGACCGCACCACGCCGACCACCGTCCTCCTGCTGGCCGGGGCCACCGCCCTGCTCGCCGCCGTCACCGCGCTGCTGACCGCCCCCGCGACGGCCTCCACCGCTACGACCTCCCCCGCTACGACCTCCCCCGCTACGACCTCGCGATGAGCACGCCCACGGGCAGCAGGGTCAGCCCGGCGCTCACCGGCCAGTAGGCCCAGGCCGGTGCGGCGGAGCGCCGTCGCACCGGCCCGTTCGCCAGCCACCAGAGCGCCGCGGACGCCGCCACCACCGGTCCGAAGAGCACCAGCCAGGGCAGCGGGCCGTCGTTCTCCGTCGGCTCCGCCTCCGTCCAACCGATCGCCGCCAGCGGCCAGTTGGCGGCGAAGTACCACAGCATCCAGACCGGCACCACGGCCGGCACGCCCAACAGCAGATTCACGACCGCGGCGGCCGGTGCGTACGTTCGCATCCGGAAAGTATCCCCGGCCCGGGCGGGGCGCCGGCGGGGGCACCGTCCGGGCTGCCCGCACCGACCGCCCGGGACCGGCGGACGGCGGTCGCTCCAGGGGTGGGCGAGTTCGAGGGCATGGGACACCTGGAGGAGCAGATCCTCCCGCCCACGGCGCGGCGCCGAGCCGGACCCCGACCGGCAGCCCGGTGGCCTCGTCGTGGTGGAGGGGCAGCGAGACCGCCGGCTGCCCGGTCACGGTGAGCAGGGAGGCGAACGCCCCCATCGGACAGCAGTTCCGCAGCACCGTCGGCGGATCCGCACCGGTGCCCGCCCGCCAGGGGGCCGCCCGCCTTGGACGAATGTCCCGTAGCCTGACGGCATGCCACCCCTCCGGACGCCACACGCCGCCGCACCGATGTGGGACGTCGCGACTCCCCGGGGCCCCGGCCGGCTCGGGGGCATCGCCATGGCGGGCTTCCGCGCCCTCAGCACCGGCCCGCTCGACCTGGCGGTGGTCCCCTACCCGGCCGTCACCGTGGCCGTCGACCTCGGCGGCGGCCCGTTCGCCGTCGGCGACGCCGGCGGCCGGCAGGAGAGCGGCAGCGTCGCCGTCGGACTCGCGCCGGACGGCCTGCGCGGGCGCGGGAAGGACGTCGAGTGCCTCCAGATCCGGCTGTCGCCGGTGGTCGCGCACGCCGTGCTGGGACCCGCCGCCGACCTCGCCGGGCGGATCGTCCGCCTCGACGACCTGTGGGGCCGCGACGCCGCCCGGACCCAGGAGCAGCTGTGCACCGCCGGTTCCTGGGCCGACCGGTTCGCGATCGCCGAGGCCGCGCTCGCCCGGCGGTACCGGGAAGGGCCCGCCGTCGATCCGGAAGTCGCCTTCGTCTGGCGGCAGTTGGTCACCAACCGGGGTGATGTCCGGATCGAACGGCTGGCGGCCGAGACGGGCTGGAGCCGCAAGCGTCTCGGGATGCGCTTCAGGAGTCAGATCGGCCTGACGCCCAAGCGCGCGGCCCGGCTCGTCCGCTTCGACCACGCGGCCCACCGCCTCGCCGCCGGCCACCGCCCCGCCCTGGTCGCGGCCGAGGCCGGCTACGCCGACCAGTCCCACATGCACCGGGAGGTGGTCGACTTCGCCGGAGCGACGCCGGCGGCCGTCGCGGCCGCCCCCTGGCTCACCGCCGACGCCGACGCCTGGGCCGCCACCCGGGCCACCTGGGGACGCGCCACCGGAGCACCGCCCCGGCCCCCGGCCTGTCCGCACGGTTGTCAGAGGTCCATGGCAGCATGCCGCCATGCTCGCCACCCGTCCTGACCGGCACCCCGACGGCGCCCCGCCCCCGCCCGACCTCCGGGGCGACTTCGAGGTGCACCTCACCGTGCGACCGGGCGCCGCCGAGGCGCTGGCCGCCTGGGCCGCCGACCACGGCCTGAAGTTCACCCACATCCTGCTGGCCCGGGGCGCGGCGCCCTCCCAGCCGATGCTCACCCTGCGCGCGACCGGGCCACTGCGGGAGGTCGCCGCGACGGCCGCCCGGACGGCGCGGCAGCTGGACGGGGCAGGGTTCGCCGTCCTGCGCACCAAGATCGAGGCCACGCCGTGGGCCCACGGTGTCCCGGCCTCGGACGCGGACGCCACCGCGCACGGGCCGGCCCGCTACTTCGAACACCACGTCAAACTGCTGCTGCCCGGGCCCGCCCCGGCGCCGGCGCTCGCCGACCTCGCCGTCCGGCACGACGCCCACCTGTCGCACAACCCGCGCCGGGTGCGCGAGGACGGCCACCACGAGTGGTTCGTCACCCAGCGGTGCCGCCGGGTCGGCCTGGCCACCGCCGGCCACCGCCTGGACGCGCTGCTCGCCGACCTCACCGCCGACGGCCACCGGATCGCCTCCGTGGAACGCGAGTTCGTCGCCGTGGACAGCCATGAGGCACTGGACGCGGGCTGGCTGACCGAGCACGACCGCACCACCGGAGGAGAGAACCGATGACCAAGGAGCAGCCCCTCGCCTGGGAGGGCCTGGAGTACGGGCCGTGGCAGGGCCTCTCGCTGCCCGGGCAGCCCCCGTCGGAGGACGTCCGGGAGGAGCAGGACCTGCCCCGCTCCATCCTGCCGATCGACGACGCCGCGGTGCGCCAGCAGCCGGTCTTCGACCCCGCGCTCGCCGGGTACAGCCGGGCGCTGCGGCCGAGCGAGCCCGTCTTCGACGACCCCGGGCTCGCCGAGCGCTGGCTCGCCGCCCGGCGCGAGGCGCTGACCACCGTGCTGTCCGCCGTCGCCGCCTCGCCGTGGGCCGAGCACCTGGTGCTGCGCGGCAGCGTCCTGCTGCGCGCCTGGTACGGCGAACAGGCCCGGGAGCCGGGCGACCTGGACTTCGTGGTGCAGCCGGTGGACTGGCAGCTGGAGGACCCGCGCACCGAGCGGATGCTCACCGAGCTGGCCGCCGGCGCCGCAGCGCTCTCCGTCGCGGCGGCGCGCCCCGGCGAGGTCCGGCTGCACGCCGACCGGGCCGTCGACGACGACATCTGGACCTACGGCCGGGTCCCCGGACGCCGGCTGGTCCTGCCCTGGACGGCCCCCGGTCTGCCCGGCGGCACCGTCCAGCTGGACTTCGTCTTCACCGAGCACCTGCCCACCGCCCCCGAGCCCTGCGAACTCCCGGGTGTGGACCGCCCGTTGCTCGCCGCCACACAGCAGCTGTCGCTCGCCTGGAAACTCCTCTGGCTGGTCTCGGACAGCCATCCGCAGGGCAAGGACCTCTACGACGCGCTCCTGCTCTCGCGCACCACCGAGCTGCCCCACGCCCTGCTGCGCGAGGTGTTCACCCTGTCCGAGGACTCCTACGCCCGCTGGCCGGTGCTCCCCGAGCAGATCAGCGAACTCGACGTCGACTGGGACGAGTTCGCCAAGGACTACCCCGACTTCGCCGAGCCGGTCGAGGAGTACCCGGCCCAGCTGCTGGCCGGACTCACCGCCACCTTCGCCGGCCGCGGCGAGTACGCGCTGCGGGCGCAGTGGCTCGCGCCGATCATCGGGGAGCTGCGCGAGCTGCTGGCCCAGAAGGGCATGACCGCGGTCCAGCAGTGGATCACCAGGCACCACATGCCCCCGACCAATTCGCTGGTGGTCGTCTGCGAACTGCTGGACGGCGATCTCGCCGCCGCCCGCCGGCTCCTGGGGGACAACGGCCACCCGAACCGGTATCTCCACAACACGGCGGAGGTCGCCGACCGCTACGCCGTCGAGCTGGCGGACACGCCCTGACCGGGGACGGGCAGCACCTCCAGGCGCTGCAGTCCGACGGGCCGGACCACCGGCCGGAGTGCTCGATGGCCTCGCAGCCGTCGTGCTCGAACCGCACGGTCCCGTCGAGTGCCGACTTCCCGTTCGCACAGGCGCCGTAGTCCAGCCCCGGCTCTCCCGCCGGCGGGAACCAGGAGCGGCAGAAGCCGCACTGCTCGCCGTACCACTCGTCCCGGTACTCCGGGTCCTCGGTCCTGCGGTTCCGTCGCGCGACCCAGCGCTCATGGACCGCCTCCATCTCGTCCGGGTCGTCGGCCGGGTGATCACGCCGCGGCGGCCCCGCCGAACCTGTCGGTGGGGCCGCCGTGTTGGAGCGGGGGCCAGTCCGTCATCGGTCGCCCGTTCCGTGCTCCGTCGGTACGGAGCCGGCGGAGGCGGCCGGGCGGCATGGCGGAAGGGGCACCCGGGCGGCACCGGCCGGCGCCGCCAGGAGGACGGCGACGGACCGGGTGCCGGACCCGGGTCGGCTATCGACCCCGATCGTTCTCCGCTCACGCGGCCAGGACCGGGTAGCCGAAGTAGCGGAAGTGGTCGAGGTGGTCGATGAACTTGAAGTACTCAGGACGCTCGGGCTTCCACTCATGGCCGTCGTGGCCGCCGTGGCCGTCGTCGCCGTGGTCCGGCGGCGGGCACTCCTCGACGGTGATGCAGAGCTCGACGGGCGGGCTCTGGACGGGACGGCAGTCCGGGTCCAAGGCGTTGGCCGTCGCGCGGTTGGTGACGTGACCCGCCTTGGCGTCCTCCTCGGTGACCACGTAGCCGCCGGTGCAGGTCGTGCTCTGCCCCGGAGCGAGGGTCGTCTCGGCGCAGGTGATGTCCGAGACCCGGTCGTCGCTGATGGTCAGGTCGGTCAGGGTGGTCGTGCCGGTGTTGGTCACCGTGTAGGTGTAGACGATCGTGTCACCGGGGTGCACCGGACCGGGCTGGTCCGCCCGCTTGGTCAGCGACAGGCTCGACGTGGCGCCCGCCACCTGCACGGTCTCCTCCGCCGGCGGGCTCTGGACGGGCCGGCCCTGCGGGTCGAGACCGTTCGCCGTGGCGTGGTTGGTCACGCTGCCTGCCGCCGCGTCCGCCGCCGTCACCACGTAGCTGCCGGTGCACGTCGTGCTCTGCCCGGCCGCGAGGGTGGTCGCGACGCAGCTGATCGGCGCGACCCGGTCATCGGTGACGGTCAGGTTGTTGACTGTGACCGTACCGGTGTTGGTCACGGTGTACGTGTAGGTGATCGTGTCACCCACG
The DNA here is from genome assembly GCF_040302725.1 of Kitasatospora sp. NPDC097605. NCBI lineage: Bacteria > Bacillati > Actinomycetota > Actinomycetes > Kitasatosporales > Streptomycetaceae > Kitasatospora > Kitasatospora sp. NPDC097605. Next base: position 106,888 of record NZ_JBEOSF010000010.1, read on the forward strand.
TTCACCGGCCCCGCCGTGTTCGCCACCTTGGTCAGGGACAGGGTGGCGACCGAGGTCACCGGAACCGTCTCCTGCGCCGGCGGGCTCACCACCGGCTGGTTCTGCGGGTCGAGCGCGTTCGCCGTCGCCACATTGGTGACCTGACCCGCCACCGCGTCCGCCGCCGTCACCACATAGCTGCCCGTGCACGTCGTGCTCTGCCCGGCGGCGAGCGAGGTCGCCGCGCACGTCACCGGCGCGACCCGGTCGTCCGTAACGGTCAGGTTGTGCACCGGAGCCGTACCGGTGTTGGTCACGGTGTACGTGTAGGTGATCGTGTCCCCCACGTTCACCGGACCCGGGGTGTTCGCCTGCTTCGTCAGGGACAGGGCGGCAACGGAGGTCACCGGGACCGTCTCCTGCGCCGGCGGGCTCACCACCGGCTGGTTCTGCGGGTCGAGCGCATTCGCCGTCGCCACATTGGTGACCTGACCCGCCACGGCATCCGCGGCGGTCACCACGTAGCTGCCCGTGCAGGTCGTGCTCTGCCCGGCGGCCAGCGTCGTCGCAGCGCACGTCACCGGCGACACGTGGTCATCCGTGACGGTGAGGTTGTGCACCGTGGCCGTACCCGTGTTCATCACCGTGTACGTGTAGGTGATCGTGTCCCCCACGTTCACCGGGCCGGGAGTGCTCGCCTGCTTCGTCAGCGTCAGGGTGGCGACGGACGTCACCGGGACGTCCTCCTGCGCCGGCGGGCTCACCACGGGCTCGCCCTGCGGGTTCAGAGCGTCCGCCGTCGCCACGTTCAGGACGTGGCCGGCGATCGCGTCGACCGTCGTCACCACGTAGGAACCGGTGCACGTGGTGCTCTGCCCGGCGGCCAGCGTCGTCGCGGCGCACGTCACCGGCGTCACCAGATCGTCGGTCACCGTCAGGTTGTGGATCGCCGCCGTACCGGTGTTGGTGACCGTGTACGTGTAGACGATGGTGTCACCCACGTTGACCGGGCCGGCGGTGTTGGCCTGCTTGCTCAGGGAGAGGCCGGCGACCGAGGTCACCGGGACGGTCTCCTGCGCCGGCGGACTCACCACCGGCTGGTTCTGCGGGTCGAGCGCGTTCGCCGTCGCCACATTGGTGACCTGACCCGCCACCGCATCCGCGGCGGTCACCACGTAGCTGCCCGTGCAGGTCGTGCTCTGCCCGGCGGCCAGCGAGGTAGCCGCGCACGTCACCGGCGACACGTGGTCGTCCGTGACGGTCAGGTTGTGGATCGCGGCCGTACCGGTGTTGGTGACCGTGTAGGTGTAGGTGATCGTGTCCCCCACGTTCACCGGACCCGGGGTGTTCGCCTGCTTCGTCAGGGCCAGGCCGGCGACCGAGGTCACCGGGACCGTCTCCTGAGCCGGCGGACTCTCGACCGGCTGGTTCTGCGGGTCGAGGGCGGTCGCCGTCGCCACGTTGATGACCTGCCCGACCACGGCGTCCGCGGTCGTCACGGTGTAGCTACCGGTGCACGTCGTGCTCTGCCCGGAAGCCAGCGAGGTCGCGGCACACGTCACCGGCGCCACCCGGTCGTCGATGACCGTCAGGTTGTGGATCGCGGCCGTACCGGTGTTGGTGACCGTGTACGTGTAGGTGATCGTGTCCCCCACGTTCACCGGACCGGCAGGACTCGCCACCTTGGCCAGGGACAGGGCGGCGACCGAGGTCACCGGGACCGTCTCCTGCGCCGGCGGGCTCACCACCGGCTGGTTCTGCGGGTCGAGCGCGTTCGCCGTCGCCACATTGGTGACCTGACCCGCCACCGCGTCCGCCGTCGTCACCACATGGCTGCCCGTGCACGTCGTGCTGTCCCCGGAAGCGAGCGAGGTCGCCGAGCACGTCACCGGGGAGACATGGTCATCGGTCACCGTCAGGTTGTGCACAGCAGCCGTACCCGTGTTGGTGACCGTGTAGGTGTAGGTGATCGTGTCCCCCACGTTCACCGGACCGGGCGTGCTCGCCTGCTTCGTCAGGGACAGGGCGGCGACTCCCGTCACCTCCAGCGTGACCTGCGCCGGCGGGCTCTCGACCGGCAGCCCCGCCGGGTTGAGGGAGTTCGCCGTCGCCACATTGGTGACGTGGCCCGCCACCGCGTCGGCGGCGGTCACCACGTAGGTGCCGGTGCACGTCGTGCTCTGTCCGGGAGTGAGGGTCGTCGCCCCGCAGGTCACCGGCGTGACGTGGTCATCGGTGACGGTCAGGCTGTTGAGCGTCGTCGTACCGGTGTTGGTCACGGTGTACGTGTAGGTGACCGTGTCCCCCTCGTTGACCGGGCCGGGCGTGCTCGCCTGCTTGGTCAGGCCCAGACTCGATGTGGACACCACCGGGACGGTGGCCTGGGCCGGCGGGGAGGTGACCGGGGACCCGTTGGCCGTGCCGTTGGCGACGGCGTTGTTGACGACCTGGCCGGCGTCGGCGTCCGCCTGGGTGATGACGTAGCTGCCGTGGCAGACGGTGCTGTCCCCGGGGCTGCCCGCCGGGGCCAGCGTGGTGGCGTCGCAGGTGATGCCGGTGACCCTGTCGTCGGTGATGCCGACGGCGTCCACCTGGACACCGCCGGTGTTGGAGACGACGTAGGTGTAGGGCACGGTGTCACCGACCGCGAACGGCCCCGGGGCGTCGACCTGCTTGGTCAGGTTGATGCCCGGTGGTGCCACCACCGGCACGGTCTCCGAGGAGGGCGGCGACTCGACCGGGGCACCGTCGGCGGTGCCGGTGGCCACGGCCGTGTTGAGGATCTGGCCGGCCTGGGCGTCGGCGGCGGTCACCAGATAGGTGGCCGTGCAGGTGACGGTCTGACCCGGGTTCAGCGCGAGCACCGGGCAGCTGACCGGCCCGACCTTGGGGTCGTTGACGCCCAGGTTGTCGATCGCCACGTTCCCGGAGTTGGTGACCACGAAGTCGTACTGGACGGGCGTGCCGACCGTGATGAGGCCGGGCAGCGGCTGGTGGACCTGCTTGACCAGGTTCAGGGCCGGCAGCGGCTGGTCCGTACTGACGACCACATTGCGGATCAGGTGCACGTCGGTGAAGGCGCCGGTCGACCCGGCGAAACCGAACTTGTAGGTGGAGGGCACCGGTTGGGGCGCCGGGGTGGACAGCACCTGGTGCGCGCCGGTGCCGTCGTTGAAGTCCACGCTGACCGTCAGCACCGGCGACGGCGCGGGCGTCAGGTGCACGTTCACCCGGCGGCGGGACGGCTCCAGCAGGGTCTCCGCCTGCGCCGGGGTCACCAGGGGCGGCATGACCGTCAGCGGGCCCTGCAGATTGCCCGGCAGCGTGGAGGGCCACGGGCCGGTGGTGGTGAAGTTGCTGGTCGTCGCGGTCAGGAAGCAGTAACCGGTGGTGCCGTCACCGGGCCCGCGGACGGTGACCATGTTGCGGCCGGGTGCGGGGACGCGGAAACCGGTGCCGGCCGGCGAGCGCTGGGCGCAGCCGTTGCCCCGGTGCTCCCAGTCGCCGAAGTAGTTGCCGAGGACGTCCAGGCCGACACCGAGGTACCCCCGGTCGACGCCGGGCAGGAAGGCGAGACTCGGGTTGTCGTCGGGCAGTTTCTGCGCGTAGCCGAGGCTGCCGCCGAAGGCCCCGGGGTGGGTCAGCGAGGTGTCGCCGTTGACCAGGAAGAAGGAGATGCCGTCGGCCGGGGTGGCGGGCGTGGTGCTGCCGTACTGCCACTGGTCGAAGGTGACGTCCAGGCCGTTGCCGGCGGGCAGCGCCTGGTCGAACAGCACGGCGCCGGCCTCGTCGAAGCCGGCGTCGGTGAGCTGGAGGTATCCGTGCGGCGCGCCGTTCGGCGGCGGCACCGGCCCCACCTCGATCAGCGGGCAGCCGGTGAGCGGATGGTTGCCGGGCCCGGGGGTGCCGACGGGGGCACCGGTGAGGCAGGCGGTGCCGACGGCGGTGAAACGGGGGTCCGCCGTGGCGCCGGTGAACGTCTCCTGGAGCAGCGGGGTGCCGGTCGCCAGGACGCGCCCGCCCGAGCCGGGCGGCGGAGGTGGCTGGGGGGACGGCGCCGCCCCCGCGTGTAGTCCGGAGAGGCCTGCGCTGAGCATTCCCAGCAATGTCGCTGTGGTCACAAAGCGGGCCGTGCGCTTCAGGAGCCGCGACGGACCGCGAAGGTCTCTTGTCATGGAAACACTATGTGCATGTAATATTACTATCTGTCATCTTGGCGGACCGTCACCTCGCCCATCAGGGGATCCCGGCGTCCGGGTGGCGCCCCCGGTCACCCGGACGTGGCGTCACCTGACGCCGCGCCGGCCCGGTCCCGCCGGGCGCGGGCGAGTCGGCGGCCGGGAGAGTGGATTCGCCGCCGAGTGGCGCGTGGCGCCGCCCCTCCGGAGGCGGCGGGCCAGCACCATACGGGAGTCCCGGCCGACACCGCCGAGCGGTGTCGGCCCCGCGGTGGAGATGGAGGAATCCTCGTGTACGGAAACATTCACGGCGGGATCCCGCCGGCGGCCGGAGCCGGCGGGATCCTGGCCGCCACCGGATCGCCCGGCCTCGGGATCGCGGCGGCCGTCGCGGTGGTGATGGTGGTCACCGGTGTCGCGCTGATCCGCCGCGGCCAGCTGGCCGCGGACGTCCGGGAGCGGGGCCGCCAGGGGCACGGCCAAGGGTGACCCGTTCCACGAGTCGGGGCCGCCGTAGAGAAACGTTTCTTCTCGGCGGCCCCGCTTCCCGCCCCTCGTCCCGGGAGTGCCGCTGTGACCACTGAGACCTCTTCGCTCGCCGGGTCGTCGTCGTGGACGACCTCCCGGCGCGGACCCGTGGCGGGCCGCACCACGGTGCTCGGCCGGCTCTTCGGCCCCGTGCTGCTCGGCACCAGCGGCATGCTCGTGGCCGGCGAGCACTTCTACCGCCATCAGGAGATCACGGCGGCCGCGTGGCTGGTCGAGAACCTGCTGGGCCTTCGCACCATGCTGCTGGCCGGGCCGAGCGCCCCGGTCCTCTACGCCGGCACCGACGCGGGCTTCCAGCGCGGGATCGCGCTGACCGCCGGCTGCAGCAGCGCCATGCTGATGGCCCCGTTCGCCCTGCTGACCGGCCTGCTGCTGCTCTTCTCCACCCGCCGCCCGGTTCGGCTGCTGCTGGCCTTCGCGGTGGCCGCCGCCATGCTGCTGGCCACCAACCTGGGCCGCCTCACGCTGATCGTCGCCATGCAGCACCACCTCGGCGAGGAGGGCTTCGGCTGGGCGCACGTCCTGTTCGGATCGGTCCTGATGATGGCCGCCGCGCTCGCCGCGTTCCTGCTCTACCTGCACATCGTCGCCCACCATCCCGCCCATGACGGCAAGGAGCCCGAGCAGTGACCCTCCTTGACACCTCGATCTCGCTCTCCTTCGTCCTGGGCGTCAGCTTCCTCGCCTACGTCGCGGTCATCGTGCGCAACTACCTGCGCGCCCGCTCCCGGCCGCCCGGCGACCCGGCCGACTTCGACTGGCACTTCTTCATCCCCTGCCGGGACGAAGAGGCCGTCATCGGCACCACCCTCGACTACCTCGACCGGTACTTCCCGCAGGCCACCGTGTGGGTGGTCGACGACCACTCCACCGACGGCACCGCCGAGCTGGCCCGGGCCCGGGAGCGGGCCGGCTGGCCGGTCCACCTGGTCTCCAGGCGCCTGCCCGAGGCGCGGACCGGCAAGGGCGACGCCCTCAACGCCGCCTACCAGGCCCTGAACGACGCCCTGTGGATCGAGACCGACCCCGACCAGGTGATCGTCTGCGTCCTGGACGCCGACGGCCGCCCGTCGCCGAACATGTTCGAGGTCTGCGCCGGCGACGCCTACTTCGGCGACCCGAAGATCGGCGCCGTCCAGGTCGAGGTCCGGATGTCCAACCGCGACGTCGCCACGCCGCTGCCGGACCGGGGGCCGATCGCCAACCGCTGCGCCCGGCTGCTGGCCCGCCTCCAGGACCTGGAGTTCCGCGGGCCCATCTCCGCCATGCAGATCACCCGGCGGCACACCGGCACCGTCAACGTCGGCGGCAACGGCCAGCTCACCCGGCTCTCCGCGCTGGACGCCGTCGGCCTCGACGACGAACGGCCCTGGGGCAAGGCCCTGCTGGAGGACTTCGAACTGGGCCTGCGGCTGATGCTGGCCGGCTGGCGCAACGGCTACACCACCGACGCCTGGGTCGACCAGGAGGCACTGTGGAGCATCCGCCAGCTGCTCACCCAGCGGGTGCGCTGGGCACAGGGCTCCATGCAGTGCGCCCGCTACATGCGCTCGATCTGGAGCTCGCGCGAGTTCACCACGCTCGGCTTCCTGGAGGTCCTGTACTTCATGGCCCAGCCCTGGCTCCAGCTGGTCGGCCTGGTCGCCTACCTGGTGCCGATCCTCGCGTTCTCCTACAACGCCGCCAACTACCCGCAGTTCACGCTCGACTTCCTCCAGCACGGCGGCGCACCGCTGCTGATGATCTACCTGCTGATCGGGGTGGGCGAGTTCGCCCTCTGGGGGCCGCTGTACCGGCGGCGCTGCGAGCCGGACATCAGCCTCCGCGCCGCGCTCGGCTACGGCCTCGCCCTGGCCCTGTACGCCGCCGCGACCTATGTGGTGGCAGTCCGCGCGTTCTGGCGCATCCTGCGGCGCAAGGACTCCTGGCACAAGACCGCCCGCACCGCGCGGCCGGGCACCGCCGGACCTGTCGACCCCATCGACCTCATCGACCCGATCGAGCCGATCGACCAGGTGGTCACGGTGGGCGGGGCCGCCTCCTGACGGCCCGCCCGGCCGCTCGGCGGGCCGCGGCCTCGCAGGGCCGCCGCCCTCGCCCTGCTGCGCCGGCTCGTCCCGCCCGGTCTCCGGGCGGGGCACCCCGGCGCTCGGGCTCCTGCTGTCCCGTCAGCCGCCGCTCGGCGCCGCCTTCCGCGGTGTCGGACACACCCTCACCCCGGTGGCGCTCACCGTGATCGGGCACTTCGCGTGGGTCGCGTGCACGGACGGCTTCGGCGATCCCGCGTACCGGATGGCGCTGACCGTGCACGGCACCCTCCTGCCGGGCCCCCTGCTGATCGCGGAGGTCGCCGCCGCCGACCGGATCGGCCTGCCCTCCGAGACCGCCGGCGGCCAGGGCATCACGCCGATGCGGCCGCCGTGGGCCCTCGGCCGGCGCGCGAACCGCCGTCCGGAACCCGCACGCGCTGTGCCCCGCCGAGGGGCGGAGACCCTCCGAGGCCTCACCGCTGGGCCGCACGAGGGGAATTCCGGAGAACCTTCTCGCGACGCGTACGACAATCACACATATCGGTCGCCGCATGCGCAGTCTGGTAGTGCCCTCAGCCTTCTCCCTTCCCCCTGAAAGGCACCCATCCGTGAGAACACGCATGCGCACCCGCGTCCTGGCCGCTACGGCCCTCGCCGCGGGCATCCTGACCTCGGTGGCCGGTCCGGCGTACGCCGCGCTCACCTCCCCCGAGGCCAACGCCTACGTCGTCTCCGCCGACGCCTTCGGCGGCCTGGCCTCCGTACCCCCGACCCCCAACTCCACCTATCCCCCCGGCGGCACCGCCACCCTGATCGGCCTCAACGCCGGACCCTTCGCCACCGACTCCACGCTGACGGCGACCACCGCGGGCGACCCGACCGCGGGGACCTCCTCCGCCAGCGCCACCGTCGACAGCCTCGGCGTCGACTTCGGCCCGCTCGGCAGCGCGGCGCTGACCGGCATCAACTCCACCTGCACCGCCACCCCCAACGGCGCCACCGGCTCCGGCACCATCGCCAGCGGCACCGTCACCCTGCCGTTCCCGCTCCCCCCGGTCACCCTGCAGGCCAACGCCCCCGTGAACACCACGGTCAGCATCCCCGGCATCGGCACGGCGGTGCTCAACGAGCAGACCACCGACGCCGACGGCGTCCTGACCGTCAACGCCGTCCACTTCACCCTCCTGCCGGCCCTCAACGGCGCCAACCTGATCATCGGTCACGCCCAGTGCGGAGGCGCGCCGCCCGCCGCCCCCGTTCCCATGATCAACGCCCAGGTCGCCTCCGCGACCGGCGCCACCGCTCTGGCCGCCGGCCTCGGCTTCGTCTACCTGCGCCGCCGCAACAGCGGCAACGCGGCCACCCCGGCCGCCGGCTGACCGGTCCCCGGAACGGGCCCGAGGGCGCCCGACCCGTCGTGCTCGGGTCGGGCGTCCGCGTCCGGGCGCCCGGCCCCGCCCGCCCGCTCCGGCAGCAGTTCGGCGGCGCGGTCGGCGACCTCGCGGTGCAGCGCGTCGCGCACCGCCCGCACGGCGGGCAGGGTCACCGCCTCCCGCCGCACGGCCAGGGTGATCGGCAGTCGGATGTCGACCTCCTCCGCCAGCAGCCGCCGCAGCCCGGCCCGGTCGGCGAGGAAGGCGGGCAGCACGCCGACGCCGGCGCCCAGACGCGTCGCCTCGACCTGGGCGAAGACGTTGGTGGAGGAGAACGCCGGTGTGATGCCCGGCAGATGGCGCTCGATGTCGAGGTCGCCGACCTGGAGCATCGACTCGATGTAGAAGACCAGCGGGTGCTCCCGCAACTCGCCCACCGTGCCGGGCGCCCCGCGCCGCGCGAGGTACTCCTCGCCCGCGTACAGCCCCAGGGCGTAGTCGGTGAGGTGCTCGGTGACCAGCCGGCTCCGCGGCGGGCGGCCGATCGTCAGGGCGAGGTCGAAGCCGGCCGGGCGCAGCGGCAGTTCCCGGGTGGCGGTGATGAGTTCGGCCTGGAGCCGGGGGTGGCGGCGGCGCACCCGGGTGAGTGCCGGGGTGGCGAAGACGGTGCCGAAGCCGTCCGGCGCGCTCACCCGGACGGTGCCGTGCAGGGACGGCGCGCCCTGGCCGGACACCGCGTCGACGGCGCGGACGAGGGCGTCCTCGATCGTGCGGGCGCTCTCGCAGACGGCCTTGCCCGCGTCCGTCAGGGTCCAGCCCTCGGTGCCGCGCTCCAGCAGTCGCCCGCCGAGGGCCTTCTCCAGCGCGGTGATGCGGCGGGACACGGTGGTGTGGTCGACGCCGAGCGCGTCGGCGGCGGTCACCAGCCGCCCCGTCCGGGCGACCGCGAGCAGATAGCGGAGGTCGTCCGCGCGGAGCCGGTCGCCGACCGGGCGGGAACGGGAGGGCACGGGGCCAGCGTATCCGCATTTCCGCACAGCCGGTCTGCACGATTGGTGCTTGAACGCACACCGGTGCGGGCGCCACAGTCGGGTACCCACCCGACCGGCCGGCGCACCCGGCCGCCGTTCCCACCACGAGGGGTTCTCCCATGGTCGCCGGCCTCGCCCTGCCCCGGATCATGCGCGTCGGCCGCGGCGCCGCCGCCGAACTGGGCGACGTCCTCCAGGAACTGGGGCTGAGCCGGCCCCTCCTCGTCACGGACGCGTTCCTGGTCGGGAGCGGCGCCGCGGAGCGGCTGATGGCGACGCTGCTCGACGCCGGGCTGCAACCGCGGCTGTTCGCCGGCACCGTGCCCGACCCGACGACCGACTCACTGGCCGCGGGCCTGACGGCGCTGGACGAGCACCGGGCGGACTCGGTCATCGGTTTCGGCGGCGGCAGCCCGATGGACAGCGCCAAGGCGCTCGCCCTGCTGGGCGTGCAGGGCGGCCGGATGCGCGACTACAAGGCGCCGCGCGTCAGCCACGGGCCGGCGCTGCCGGTGATCGCCGTCCCCACCACCGCGGGCAGCGGCTCGGAGGCGACCCGGTTCACCGTCATCACCGACAGCGCGACGGACGAGAAGATGCTCTGTCCGGGCCCGGCGTTCCTGCCGGTCGCCGCCGTGGTCGACGTGGAGCTGACCATGTCGATGCCGCCCCGGCTGACCGCCGACACCGGCATCGACGCGCTCACCCACGCCGTCGAGGCCTATGTGAGCCGCAGGGCCAACCCCTTCTCCGACGGCCTCGCCCTCACCGCGATCACCACCATCGGCCGCCATCTGCGCCGCGCCTACGCGGACGGCTCGGACATCGAGGCGCGCGAGGCCATGATGCTCGCCTCGACCCAGGCCGGCATCGCCTTCTCCAACTCCAGCGTCGCCCTCGTGCACGGCATGAGCCGCCCGATCGGCGCCCACTTCCACGTCGCCCACGGCCTGTCGAACGCGATGCTCCTGCCCGCCGTGACCGCCTTCTCCGTCCACGCGGCCCCCGCCCGCTACGCCGACTGCGCCCGCGCCCTGGGCGCCGCGACCGCCGCCGACCCGGACGCCGCGGCCGCCGACCGGCTCGTCGACGCCCTCCGCACCCTCTGCCACGACCTCCAGGTCCCCACCCCCCGCAGCTACGGCATCGCCCACGACGCCTGGACCCGCCTCACCCCCCTGATGGCCGACCAGGCCCTCGCCTCCGGCTCCCCCGCCAACAACCCCGCCGTTCCCACCCCGGCCCAGATCCAGGACCTGTACGCCGGGATCTACGGCTGATCCCCCCGGCGTCCGGCCCGCGTCCCCGGATCGGCGGGCACTCGGCGGTGCGGCGCGCGTCAGCCGGTGGCGACCGTCTCCAGGAGGCTTCCGGCGCGGGTGGCGAGGGCGTCGGCGCCGCAGCGGGTGGCCAGTTCGAGGCCCCGGGCCAGGGGGGTGCGGGCGGCCGGGGTGGGGCCCAGTGCCTCGCCCAGGTCGACCAGGGCCATCGCGTGCTCGTAGCGGGCGGGCGAGCGTTCCAGGTGGTGGACGGCCCGGGCGAGCAGTTCGGCCGCGTACGGGCGGTCGTACACCGCCGCGCAGAGCCGCAGGGTGCTGCCGATGGCCGAGTCGGTGCCGGACTCCCTGGCCCGGCGGACGGCCTCCTCGGCGAGGTCGCGGGCGCGGTCCGGCTGGTCGGCGGCGACCGCGCGCGCCAGGTGCGCGAGCCACGGCGCCCACACCGTGTTGCGCCACCCGCGCGCGTCCAGGGCCGCGCCGGCGGCGGTCAGCGTCGCGGCGGCGCCGGGCGCGTCGCCCCGGGCCAGCAGGAGGCGGCCGTACAGGGTGGGGGCGTCGGGCAGCACCATCACCGTCGGGTAGGGCGGGCCGAAGTGGTGCTCGCGCGCCAGTTCCAGGGCCTCGGCCACCCGGCCGCGCGCGGCCAGGGTCTCGGCCAGCGCGCCGACCGCGTCCCAGTGCAACGGGACGCCCGGGCCGATCCGTTCGGCGATGCGCAGGGCGCGGCGCAGGTAGTCCTCCGCCTCCGCCAGGGCGCCGCAGCGGAACCGGAGCATGCCGGTCAGCAGGTAGGCGAAGCCGAGGTGGCCTCCGCTCCACCCGGCGACCTCGTACGCGCGGACGGCCTCGGTGAACAGTTCCTCCGCCCGGTCGACCCGGTCGGCGTAGAGGTAGCTGATGCCGAGGATCCCGGGCAGCTCGAAGCCCCAGACGGTGTTGGTCCAGCCGAGGCTGCGGGGCAGGCGGCCGTTCGGCAGCGCGGACTCGGCCAGCGCGATCGCCTCCGCGCGGTCCACCCCGCGCAGCGTGAGGTCCCAGCAGCGCAGCACGGCCACCGCGTGGGCCAGGCCGGTGCGTTCGAAGAGGATCTCCTCCGGGGCCGGTCCACCGTTCGCGCCGGAGCCGCCGGAGCCGCCGCCGGTGGCGACCGGGCCGTCCGCCGCGATGTCGCTGAACGCCATGCCGACCGTGGCGAGCATCCGGGCGAACTCGGCCAGCCGCCGGGAGCGGCCCGGGCCGTCCGCGTCCTCGAACTGGAACGCGGCGAACATGAAGTGGGCGACCTCCAGGCGCAGCCGGCCCGGGCCGGGCGGGGTACGGGCGGCCTCCTCGGCGCACACCGCGGCGGCCTCGCCGAGCCGGTTGCTGTGGGCGAGGGCCTGGGCGAGCCGGAAGACCGCGTCGACCCGGCGCTCGGGGCTCAGCCCGTACGGGTCCGCGAGCGCCAGGCGCAGCTGGTTGACCGTGGTCGCCGGGTCGGTGAGCAGGGCCGAGCAGCCGAGTTCGTAGAGCACCTCGGCCCGGTCCCGGTCGGCGGGCGGTTCGCTGACGGCGCGGCGCAGGCAGCGCTGGGCCGCCTCGGGCGCGCCGATGGCCAGGTGCTCGCGGGCCGCCCGGCGGAGCTTGGCGACGATGGCGCCGTCCCCCTCGGGCAGGGTCTCCAGCAGGTGCCGGGAGGCCGTCAGCAGTCCGAGGCCGGCGTTCTCGGTCTCGACGGCGGCGACCCCGTGCATCCCGGTGCGGGTGGCGTGGGGCATCGACTGGTAGACCGAGGTGGCGATCAGCGGGTGGACGAACTCCAGCCGGCCGCCCGGGGTGCTGACCAGGACCCCGTGCCGGCGCAGTTCCCGGACGGACTCGGCGGCGGTCTCCGGGCCCTGGGCGCAGATGACGGCGGCGAGGTCCGGGCGGATGTCGGTGCCCAGCATGGACGCGGCCCAGGCGAACCGCACGGCGGTCGGGCCGATCTTGTCGAGCCAGTGCCGCAGTGTCATCCCCCGGGCGTCGGCGGCGAGTTCGCGCAGCTGGCCGATGCTCTCCTCGACCGGGTCCAGCCGCTGGTCGGCCACTTCGCGCAGCAGGGCGGTGGTCTCGTACGGGTTGCCGGCGGTGACCGCCCAGACGTGCCGGCAGAACGCTTCCTCCGCCTGCCCGCCCAGGGCGGCGCGGACCAGTCGCGCGACCGAGGCCGGCTGGAGCGGCCGCAGTTCGTGCCGCCGGTCGGCCCGGCCGACGAGTCCGCGCTGGAGCGTCAGGGCGTCGTCGGGGAACTCGTCGCGGCAGGCGAACACCAGCAGGGCCGGCAACTCCCGCGCGCCCACCGCGAAGCTCGCCAGCCAGCCGAGCGACTCCGCGTCGGCCCAGTGCAGATCGTCGACGATCACGGCCACCGGGGAGCGCCGCTGCACGAGGCGGGTGAGCACGAAGTCCAGCCCGTCCCGTACTCCTTGCGGATCGAGCTGCCCGGCCGGCGGGCGCAGGCCCACCACCGCGCCGACGACGTCCTCCCACGGCCCGAAGACCTGCGCCCGTTCCTCGTCGGACAGGGCCGACAGCACCGGCTGCACCAGTTGGCGCACCACCCGGAACGGCTCGTGGCGCTGCCGCTCCCCGCCCCGGGCGAACAGCACGGCGCAGCCCGCCCGTCGGGCCTCCCGCCGCACCTCGGTCAGCACCGCGGTCTTGCCCAGCCCGGCCGCGCCGGTGTACACCAGCAGCTCCCCGACCCCCTCGCCGGCGGGCCGGGTCAGCGCCCCGACCGCCTGCCTGGCCGACCGCATCTCGGCCTCGCGCTCGTGCAACGGACGGCCACCACCCCCGACCGCCGGCCCCCCTTCGGCCACCGCCACCTCCAAGTCACTCACCCACAGCCGTCGTTGCCAACGCCGAGGCTACTGCCGAACGGGCGAATCCGATGCAGAAGGGGCTAGCCTGTCGCGCCACCCTTGACAAGTCGCACAAGAACAGTTAACTCATATCGGCGACTTATGCTCTAAACACGGATCAATCCGGGCAACTCCCCCGTAGGCCCCGGCCGCTCCGGCGGCCGGTCAACGAAAGGCGGAGATCATGAGCATGGTCCAGACGGGCACCCTGCAGCTCAACTCCACCAGCCGCTCGGCGGTCACCGGCGGAGACACCTCGACCTTCACCCAGGTCATCTTCCCCTCCCCCTTCCCGGACGGCTCGGAGGTGATCGTGGTCCCCTTCGTCCAGACGTTCAACGGCCCCGACACCCCCGGGCTGCGGATCGCCGACGTGACCACCGTCGGCTTCAAGATCCGCATCAACGAACTCGTCGGCCGCGGCACGGTCCTGTCCGACGGCCCCCACACCACCGAGACCATCGGCTGGATCGCCGGCACCGTGTAGACCGCGCGTCGTCGGCCCCTCGGCGCGCGAGCAGGCCGTCCTTGCGGTGAGGCCTCGGCGCAGGGCCGCGCACGGACCGGCCGGCACCCCCCTCCAGCCACCCGATGCGCGAAGAAAGGCCCCGATCCGATCATGTCGAGTGACTATCTGTCAGATCACCAGTGGCGTACCCTCGTTCGCCATGGGGCGGGATGATCCTTGGCTGGCGCGCATCGAGGACGCCCAGGGGCGTGTGCACGGTGCCGGGACGATGCTCGACGGCGAGTACGTGCTGACGTGCGCCCATGTGGTGGAGGAGGCGATCGGCGCCGGGCGGGGAGCCGATCGCGTGGTAAGGGTCCGGATCGCCGGACGTCCCGACGACGCCCACCCGGCGACCGTTGTCGAGAGTTGCTGGCAGCCGCCCCTGCCGGACCAGCGCGGGGATGTGGCGATCCTCGCCCTGCGGTCCGTGGTGCCGGGCGCGCCGCGCGCGCGGATCCGGCGGACCTGGCAGCATGACGAGACCGTGCGGATCTTCGGCTTTCCGGCGGGTACCGACAACGGCCAGCTGGTCACCGCGAAGATCACCTCGTACGACTTCACCGGTGAGCGGGTCCAGCTCGACGCGATACGGGAGCCGCGCGTCGACCGTGGGTTCAGCGGTGCGGCGGCGCTCGCCGCGAGCGGTGAGATCCTCGGTGTGATCGCGGTCGTCCGGGCGCCGCTCGCCGAGAGCAGCTGGATGATCGCGGTCCGGACGCTGTACAAGTACGCGAGCGCGGTGCTCGACGGGCACCTGGCGAGCCGGCCCTCGCGGGTACTGGCGAGCGACTGGCCGCCGCCACAGGTCCCGGAGGTCCTGGACGACCCGGTGCGGCTCGCGCTGACCCGGCACCTGGTCGACTGGCTGGCGTCCGGCGGGCCGGGCGGGGTCTGCGCGATCGGTGGTGGCGGCTCGGTCGCGCTGACCACCCGCCTGGTGGGCCTGACGGTACCGGGCTACCGCCGGGCGGCCCCGGACGAAGCCGTCAGCGGAGCCCCGCCCGGCACCGTCCCACCGCTGGGCGAGGTGGACGCCGCCGTCGACGCGACCGGGCGGACGACGGAGCAGGTCGCCCGGCAGCTCGCGGAGAGCCTGAGCCTGCTGACCGACCGCGTCACCGATGACCTCTCCCACCAGTTGGAGGAGTTGGGTTCGCCGATCGTCGTCGTGGTGAACGCGGTCGACCTGGCGGCCGACCCCGGCGAACTGTACTACCGGCTGCTCGAGCCGATCGCCGCGCGGGCGTCGAGCATCGGCGTGCGCCTGCTGCTCGCCTACCACGACGGCCCTCCGCGCTATGTCCGCAGCGCGGTCGCGGCCAGCCTCGGACAGCCCGCCGCGCCCGCCGCGCCCGCGCCGTCGAGCGGGCGGCCCGGCGGGCAGAGGCAGGTCGGCGACCGGCTCGGGCGGCTCGACCGGTTGGTCGAGGAGGTCGCGGCGGCCGAGCGCGACGCCCGGGTGTGCCGTGACCACGTCGCGCCGCGGATCCTCGGCACGCCGCCGCCGCAGGTCGCCGGCGCCGCCGCGCTCACGGTCCGCCTGCGGGTGCTGCGGGACACCTGCTCGGCCGCCGCCGGCTCCGCCCTCGGGGGATGGCTGCCGGCGGAACTCGACGCCTGCGAGGACGCGGCCGCCCGGTCGCTGGCGCGGGCCCGGCGACTGAACGCCGAGTGCACGGCCCTGCTCGCCCGCCGCAACCGGGCCCGGGGGCGGCTGGAGGCCTACCGCTCGGAGGCCGCGGCGCGCGGCCTGATCGAGGACCTGGGCGAGTCGTACGAGGCGGCCCGGCGGCTGCTCTACAGCGGCGGATGCGACCTGCCGCTCGCCGAGCTCCGGGTCGAGGAGTACCACCGGGCCGTTCGGCGCGAGATCGACGGGAGGCAGGCGTGAACCCGTGCAACCGTCCTGGCTGCGGCGGCGAACTCGATGCGACCGGCTATTGCCGGCGCTGCCTGCTTCCGCCACTCGTGGCCGCGCCGGCGGGCGGCGGCCGGCGGGCGGCCGGGGAGCCGGCCCCGGAGCGACCGGCGCCGGTGACCGCGGACCGCGGCGCGGTGCCGTCCGTGCGTCCCGCGGTGCCCGTGCGGCCGCCGCGCCCGTTCGGTGACGACCCCTGGTGGGGGCTGGGTCTCGTCACGCTGCCGACGATCGCCGGACCGGAGCCGGACCAGGCGGTCAGAGCCGCGCCGCGGATCCCGGAGGAGCGCAGGCGCTGCCCCGATCCCGCCTGCCGCCGCCCCGTGGGCACGGGGCTCGACGGCCAGCCGAGCCTGTTGGAGGGGCGCTGCCCGTACGACGGGACGGCGTACTCGTTCGTGCCGAGGCTCGGCCGGGGCGACCTGCTGTCGGACCGCTACCGGGTCGAGGGCTGCATCGGGCACGGCGGCTTCGGCTGGGTCTACCTCGCCTACGACGAGCGTCTGAACAACCGTCCGGTCGCGCTCAAGGGCCTGATCGACGCGGAGGACCCCGCCCGGGTCGAGGAGGCCGCCGAGGAGAAGCGGTTCCTGATCGATCTCCGGCACGACGACATCGTCGACATCTACGACTTCGTGACCCACGAGCCGGCGGGCGGGTCCCGGCACGGCTACCACGGCTACCTCGTGATGGAGTACGTACCCGGTTACTCCCTGGAGCGCCCGGAACTGTTCGGCCGGCTGGAGACCGAGCAGATCCTCGGCTACGTCCTGCGCGTGCTGCGGGTGTTCCAGTACCTCCACGACAGCCAGTACCTGTTCTGCGACCTGAAGCCGAGCAACCTGATGGTGTACGGCTCCCGGATCAAGCTGATCGACCTCGGCGCGGTGCGCGAGGCCGGCAGACCGGGCAGCGGGGCGTACTCGGAGGACTACATGGCCCCGGAGCTGGTGGTCACCGGGCCGACCGTGGCCACCGACCTCCATACCGTGGGCAGGACCCTGGAGTCGCTCTTCCGGTGGTACACCGCCGACCCGGACGGTGACCGCTTCGCCTCGCTGCGCCGGCTCATCGCTCGCGCCACCCATGACGATCCACAGCTGCGCTTCACCTCGGCCGCCGAGATGGCGGGCCAACTGAGCGGTGTGCTGCGCGGGTTGGTCTCCAGCCGGGACGACGCCCAGTACACCGCGCCGTCACTGCTCTTCGCCCGCTCCACCACACTGATCGACCCGGGGCTCGGGGCGGTGCCGCCGCTCGGCCGGTGGACGAGCGGCGCGGCGCTGCGAGCGGCGGTCGAGGGCAGCTGCCGTCCGCTCGCCACCGCGCCGCCCACGCCGGTGGTGGCAGCGGCCGGGCTGCCCGAGCCGCTGGTCGACGCCCTCGACTCCGCCGCCGGGTTCCTCAGGGCATCGGTCAGCGCCGATCCGAGGGTCGCCCTCTCCCAGCTCGCCTCCTACGCCGGTCCGGTCCCGGACCCCGCCCACCCTTCCTCGCCCGAGGTCCGGTTGCTGCGCTGCCGGCTCCACCTGCGGCTCGGCGAGCCGGAGGCGGCGCGTGCCGCGCTGGACGAGGCGAGGGGCCTGCTGCGGCCCGGGTGGCGGCTCAACTGGCACGAGGGGCTGATCGCCCTGGCCGAGCAGCAGTTCGGCGGCGCGGAGAAGATGTTCGCCTCCTGCCACCAGATGCTGCCCGGTGAGCTCGCGCCGCAGCTCGCGCTGGCCCTGTGCGCGGAGTACCGGGCGACGACCGACGAGGAGCTCGACGCCGCGGCGGCGGCCTACCTGTCGGTGTGGCGGACCGACGGCTGGTACGAGAGCGCCGCCTTCGGCCACGCCCGGACCAGGCTCCGCCGCGGCGACCGGGCCGGTGCGGTCTCGGCGCTGAGGGAGATACCCGACGCCTCACCGCACCATCGGGCGGCGCGGATCGCCGCCCTGCTGATCCACACCGGGCGGCTGGGCGCGGGCCCCGGGGGCCTGCCCGACCGCGCGGACCTCGCCGCGGCCGAACGGCTGCTGGCCGCACTGCCGTTGGACGAAGCCGAGCGGCATCGGCTCGCCACCCTGATCCTGGAGGCCGGGCTCGACCGCCGGCGCACCTCACGACCGGGCCGGACCGAGTCCGACGACGACACGGAGCATGAGATCCGGTTGAAGCTGGAGAAGGAGTACCGGACGTTCGCCCGGGGGGCACCGGACGAGAAGAGCCACACCCTGCTCGTCGATCTGGCCAACGCCGTGAGGCCGGTCACCACGCGGTGATCGCGCCGCCCTCCCTGGATCGTCAATCGTCGCCGACCGAGAAGGAACTGGCAGATGAGCGGAGCACCGAGAGTCACCCTGGAGGCCAACTACGACCAGTACCGTTCCCTGAACGAACGCGAGGTGCACGTCTACCTCAGCGTGGCCGCGAGCACCGCGGCCGACCGGCCGCCGGGCCCGCCGAGCGGTGCGCGGTTCGCCGAGGTCATCCTGCTGGACCAGTCGGGGTCGATGAGCAGTCCGCGCACCAAGCTCCAACGGGCCAAGGAGGCGAGTTGCGCCGCCATCGACACCCTGCGCGAGGGAACCCTCTTCGCCGTGGTCGCCGGCACCCACCGGGCGACCATGGTCTACCCCCGGGAGTCCTTCCTCGCCCCGGCGAACGCCGGCACCCGCGCGGAGGCCAAGCAGGCCGTCAACCGGCTCGCCCCCGGCGCCCAGGGCACGGTCATCGGCGCCTGGCTCGACAAGGCCCGTGAACTGCTCGAACCGCACGGCGATCTGATCCGCCACGCGCTCCTGCTCACCGACGGCCAGAACGTGCACCAGGACCGGTCCGCGCGGTCGATGGAGACCGTGCTCACCGACTGCCGTTCCGTGTTCACCTGCGACGCCCGCGGAATCGGCGCGGACTGGGAGCCCGCCGAGCTGAGACGGATCGCCGAGGAACTCCAGGGCACGGCGGACGCGGTGCCCGACCTGGCCGACCTGGCGCCCGGCTTCCGCGCGCTGATCAGCACCGCCATGGGCCGCACGCTGTCCGACCTGGCGCTGCGGGTGCGCTGCGCACCGGGAGTGTCGGTCTCGGTCCTGGAACAGGCCCACCCGGCGCTGGCCGACCTGCTCAGCCACCGCCTGCCGCTGGCCGGAACAGCGGCGGCCGACTACCCGACCGGCCCCTGGAGCAGCGAGACGCGCCGGTTTGTCGCGACCTTCACCGTGACCGGCGACCGGACGGTCGGCGCCGAGGCGGAGACCCTGGCCTCCATCGAGGTGGTCACCGGAGCGATCGGCACCGAACTGGCCGTCCCCGTCAGCCCGGTGGGGGTGGTCACCGCTCGCTGGCTCGACCAGCCCGCCCCGGAGACCGTCCTCGGGGCCGACCGGCGCCGCCACGAACGGGAGAAGGAGCTGTACGCGCTCAGATGGCGGGGCGGGGCGCTGTTCCGCCAGGGGGACCGCCAGGGGGCGTGCGACGCCTGGGGCCGGGCCGTGGCACTGGCCACCGAGCTGCGCAACGAGGACGCGCTCCGGCGACTGGGCAAGGTCGTCCGGGTCGAGGACGCCGCACGCGGCGTGGTCAGCCTGCTCCCGGAGCTGGATCCGGACTACGTCCTGCAGGCCATGATGGGCACGGTCACCAGCAGCTCGTACGGCCCCTCGCGTCACCCGGGACCGCCCGCCGATCCTTCGCCCGAGGGCCCGCCGGCCCCGGGGCCCGGCTGCCCGAGGTGCGGCCGGGTCGCGGTGGCCGGCGCCCGGTACTGCGAGAACCTGGAGTGCGACCACGAATTCACCGCCGGATCACCGGTGGTGGGCGGATGACGGCCCCCGCCGCGATGGCGGCCGGACCGGCGACGGACGAATCGGCGACGGACGAGCCGGCGACGCCCTCCACGACCGCGCGGACCCTGCGCCGGCTCCGCGGGGCGCTGGTGGCGGGCAGCCTGCTGACCGGGGCGCTCTGCCTGGTGGTGTCCGGCCAGGCACACGCCGGAGGCGAGGCCGCCGGCGGGCGGGCCGCCCCCGCGGTGCTCCGGGCCGAGGCCGCGTACGGCGCGCTCGCGGACGCCCACCGCGAGGCGGTGCACGGCTTCCGGCACGGCACCGTGGTCCTCGGCGGACTCGGCGACCGCTACCGGAACGACATCGCCGCGATCAACCAGAACCTGGCGGAACTGGCCGGGTACACCCTGGCGGGCCCGGCGGGCACCGGTGATCTGCAACTCGTCGAGGGGCTCGTCGTCAACTACAACGCCGCGCTCGAACAGGCCGCCGCCGACTACCGGCAGACCGGCGAGCTCACCCGCGCCCTGCCGTCCCTGTGGTACGCCACCCTGCAGTACCGGGAGGTCTCGAACACGCTGGACCGGCTGCGGCAGGAGGAGAGCGCGGCACTGGCCGACCGGCGCGGCTCGGTGTGGCTGACGGGCACCGCGGACCTGCTGTTCCTGGTGCCGTTCGCGCTGGTGCTGGCGCTGTTCGCGCGGACCCAGGTGGTGCTGCGCCGCCGGTTCCGGCGTCGGTTGAGCCTCTGGCTGACGGCCGCTGTGCTCGCCCTCACCGCGACGGCCGTGCTCTGCGGTCTGTCGCTCCACGCCTCGGACGGGCGCCTGCGCTCGGCCCTGGACGGACCGTTCGCGCAGACCGTCTCCCTGGCACAGCAGCAGGCGAGCCGGTCCGCCGACGCGGCCGACGCGGACCTGTTCGCCGTCGTCGAGCCGGCCTGCCCGGCCGCCGGCGTCTGCGGGACCCGTCTGACACCGCCGACGCCCGGGCCCGCGACCGTCGGGACGGGGGAGGAAGGCCACCGGCAGGCCCAGGCCCAGGCCGCGTTCACGCGCGGTGCCAGCGGCGCGGACGCCTCCTCCTCCGAACGCCTGGCCCTTCTCGTGGTGCTCACCTCGGTCGCGGCCGCGGCGTCCGCACGCGCGCTGAATCCGCGCATCGACGAGTACCGGTTCGGAGGCCGATGATGCGGCAGAGACGCCGGGCGGCTCTCCGGCTCCTTCTGGTCCTCACCCTGCTGGCGGCGTCCGCCTCCTGCCTCGGCGGCTCGTCCGACCGGCGCGTCCTGAGCATCCTGACGCCCTGGACCGCCGACGCCGAGAAGGACGCCTTCCAAGCGGTGCTCGCGGCCTTCAAGGCCGAGACCGGCATCACCGTGCGTCCCTCCCCCACCCGGGCGCTCGACCGGGTGCTGCGGACCCGCGTCCAGAAGGGCGAGGCACCGGACCTCGCCGTCCTGGCGAACCCCGGGGCACTGCGCGGCTACGCCCAGCAGGGCGACCTGGTCCGGCTGGACCGCTTCCAGGACAGGAACCTCGGCAGCGGGCTCGTCGATCTGCTGAAGTCCGACTTCGGCCCGTGGTACCGCCTCGGGGAGGCCGGGACCGGCGCTCCGTACGCCGTCGTGCTCAAAGCCTCCGTCAAAAGCCTGATCTGGTACGTCCCCCAGCAGCTCGGCGCCCGGCCGCCCGACAGCTGGGCCGACCTGGTCGGCGTCGGCCGGTCGATAGCCCAGCGGGGCGGGACGCCCTGGTGCCTGGCGATGGCCGACCCGCCCAACTCGGGGTGGCCGGGCACCGACTGGATCGAGGACATCCTGCTGCACCAGTCGGGTGCCGACACCTACACGGCCTGGGTCGACGGCACGCTCAAGTGGAGTTCGCCGCAGGTCGGCGCGGCCTGGCAGGCATGGGGCGAGACCGTCACCGCACAGGGCGCGATCCACGGCGGCCCGCTGACCGCGCTGCTGACCAGCTACGGCGAGGGGGCCTATCCGCTCTTCACCGCACCGCCCGGCTGCTACCTCGACCACGGCGCCCTCGTCGCCCCGGATCCCGCGGCACCGACCCGGCCCGTCCCGGGGAAGGACTACGACTTCGTCCCGTTCCCCGAGTTCCAGCCCACGCGGACGCCGGCGTACGAGGTGTCGGGGGATCTCGTCGCGATGTTCCGCGACTCGCCCGAGGCGGAGAAGTTCATGGCCTTCCTGGCGAGCCCGCAGGCCCAGCGGATCTGGCCGGACCGGCAGCCGGAGTCGGCCTTCTCCGCCAACCGCTCCGCCGCCATGGGGAAGGCGCCCGCCGGCAGCGTCGCCCGCCGGATCGGTGAGTTGCTGACCTCGTCCGCCACCCTGTGCTTCGACGCCTCGGACAGCATGCCCAGCGCCATGGCGGCCGCGTTCAACCACGCGGTGCTCGACTATCTGAACGACCCGGCCCAACTGCCGGCGATCCTCGCCGCGCTGGACAAGGTCCAGGCCGATGCCTATGAGCAGCCGACGCCCAGCTCCGTCTGCGCACCATCCTGATCCCAGGCCAGGAGGCCACATGACCACACGTACCGAATTCGCCCTCGCGTCCGGCGCGACGCTGGTGGTCGAGAGCGAGGGCACCGGCACCGGGGTCGCGCCCGCCGGCCGGGGAGGTCTGGAGCGCGCGGGCGCCACGGTGCGGGACTCGCTGCACACCGTGGTCGACACGGCGTCCGACGTGATCGATGCGTTCCGCGCCCTGCCGCGCCGACCTGACGGGATCGAGGTCAAGTTCGGCGTCAAACTGGACGCCAGCGTCGGCGTGATCCTGGCGGGCGGCTCCACCGGCGTCCACTTCGAGGTGACGCTCCGCTGGTCGCCCGAGGATCTCGCCGCCGAGGCCGGCTCCGCGCCGGGCGACGAGGAGTGACCGCGACTGCCCGGTGCGGGCCTCGCGCCCCGCACCGGGCAGCACCTGTGCCGTCCCCGGCTGCGAGGCCCGACTACCCGCCCTGCCGCTTCCGGTGGGCGGCGATGAGGTCGCGGTACCAGGCGTAGGAGGCCTTGGGGGTGCGGCGCTGGGTGGTGAAGTCGACGTGGACGAGGCCGAAGCGCTGGTGGTAGCCCTCGGCCCATTCGTAGTTGTCGAGGAGGGACCAGGTGTAGTAGCCGCGGACGTCGGTGCCGTCGGTGATGGCGGTGGCGATGGCGTCGAGGTGGGTGGCGAGGTAGTCGATGCGGGTGGGGTCGTCGGTGGGTTCGGGGGTGGAGCAGCCGTTCTCGGTGATGGTGATCGGGGGGAGGGTGTCGGGGTAGAGGTCGCGGAGGTGGAGGAGGAGTTCGTGGAGGCCCTCGGGGAGGACGGGCCAGCCGAAGGCGGTGTGGGCGGGGGCTTCGGGGATGTCGAGGAGGGTGAAGGGGAGGGCGGGGTCGGTGGGGGCGCCGACGCGGGTGGGGTTGTAGTAGTTGACGCCGAGGCCGTCGAGGGGGGTGGCGGTGATGAGGTCGAGGTCGCCGGGGCGGACGGCGCCGTGGAGGTCGGGGCCGGTGCCGAAGGCGGTGAGGTCGGGGTAGCGGCCGAGGAGGAGGGGGTCGGTGAACAGGCGGTTGTGGAGGGCGTCGTAGGCCCGGGCGGCGGCGAGGTCGGCGGGGTCGGTGGAGGAGGGCCAGACGGGGGTGAGGTTGTTGGCGATGAGGACGTCGTGGCCGCGTTCGTGGAGGAGGGTGGCGGCCAGGCCGTGGGCGAGGAGTTGGTGGTGGGCGGCGGGGAGGGCGTCGAGCATCAGGGCGCGGCCGGGGGCGTGGATGCCGAGGGCGTAGCCGTAGACCATGTGCACGAAGGGCTCGTTGAGGGTGATCCAGGCGGGGACGCGGTCGCCGAGGCGGTCGGTGACGGCGGCGGTGTAGTCGGCGAAGCGGTGGGCGGTGTCGCGGTTCAGCCAGCCGCCGCGGTCTTCGAGGGCCTGCGGGAGGTCCCAGTGGAAGAGGGTGGGCAGCGGGGTGATGCCGGCGGCGAGGAGGGCGTCGACGAGGCGGTCGTAGAAGGCGAGGCCGGCCGGGTTGACGGCGCCCGTGCCGGCGGGCTGGATGCGGGGCCAGGCGATGGAGAAGCGGTAGCCGTCCACGCCGAGGCCGCGCATCAACTCGACGTCCTCGGGCCAGCGGTGGTAGTGGTCGCAGGCCACGGCTCCGGTGTGGCCGTCGCGGACGGCGCCGGGGCGGGCGGCGAAGGTGTCCCAGACGGACGGGCCGCGGCCGTCCTCGTCGACGGCGCCCTCGATCTGGTAGGCGGCGGTGGAGACACCCCAGCGGAAGTCCGTCGGGAGGTCGAATCGGTCCGGCATGGCAGCAGCTCCCCCTCGGGACAGAAATGTGAGGACTGCTCATGTTACTGTCCGGCGGCCCGAATGCCAGGGGATCCGCGGGATCCGGGCCGCCGGGGAGGGGGCGGGGCGTCAGGCCAGGGTCGCACCGCGCGCGTGGGCGAGGGACTCCAGGCCGTAGCGGGTGACGTGCTCGGGGTTGGCCAGGTCGATGGTGCGGATGCCCTCGGCGGCCAGGCGTTCGTTGATCTCGTCCAGGTGCTCTTGGACGAGCTGCTTCTCGGCCTCGGTGGTGCGGCCCTTGTGGGGGCGGCCGGCGTGCTCCAGGCTCGCGTAGTTGACCCGCTCGCGGGCGGCCGCCGCGCCGGCCGGCGCGCTCTGGCCCGGGACGGCGCGGACGGTCCGCTTGGCGCCGCGCAGCACCTCGGCCATCGGCGCGGCCGTGGCGAGGCGGTCGAACGCCTCGGCGGTCATGACGACGGTGTCCGGCTCGTCACCGTCCGGGTAGTGCAGCTCGACCGTCACCAGGTCGAGCGCCAGTCCCGCGACCCCGGCCAGCTCCCCGGGGAGCGCCTCGATCTCGACCGGGCCGTCCGCCAGGTCGGGGTGTTCGCGGACGACGATCCGCACCAGGTCGTCGTCGTTCTCCGCGTGCTTGCCGGTCAGGTCCGAGAACCTGATGATCTTCTGGCCCACTTGTCTTCTCTTCCTCTCCCTGCCCCTGTTGATCAGCGCAGAGCCTAGCCAAGCCGGGGACGGCGGACGGCGGACGGCGGATGGCGGACGGCCGACGGCCGACGGCCGCGAACGGCTGTCCGGGATTGGCCCGCCGAACAGCGGATGCGGCACAGTGGCCCCATGAGCGCGGACACGACGAGTCACCCGGCCACCGGGCGGACCGGCCCCGGGCGGCGACGGCCGGTGCAGCAGCGCAGCCAGGAGCGCTACGAGCGGATCCTGGACGCCTGCGCCGCGCTGCTCGACGAGGCGGGGGCGGCGGCGCTCACCACCAAGGAGGTGGCGACCCGCGCGCAGGTGCCGATCGGCACCCTCTACCAGTTCTTCGCCGGCAAGGAGGACCTGCTCGCCGCGCTCGCCGGCCGCAACCTCGACCGCTACCTGCACCGGCTCGACGCCCGGCTGCGCTCCGAGGCCCCCAGCGGCCCGGACGGGTTCACCGACCTCGCGGTGGAGGAGTTCGTCGCGATGAAGCGGACGGTCCCCGGCTTCGGGCAGGTGGACTTCGGGCTCGCCGGACCGCCCGTGCCGCACGGCGTCCACGACGACCGGTACCTGCTGGACACCGAGGTGGACAACAACACGGCGGTCGCCCTGCGGCTCCAGGCGCTGGGCGGCGAGCTCTTCGCGACGGCCGACCCGGCGGCCCTCACGCTCGGCCTGCGGGTGGCCCTGGAGGCGGCGGACGCGGTGCTCAAGCTCGCCTTCCGCGGCGACCCGCAGGGCGACCCGGCGATGATCGGCGAGTGCAAGCGGCTGGTCCGCTGCTACCTCGTCGAGCAGCTCGGCCGCCCCTGAGCGACGCCCCGGGACGGGGCGAGCCGTTGCGGGCCGGGCGTGCGGGCAGCACAGTGGAGTCAGAGGAAGGCGGCAACGGCCGGCCCGCCGGTTCCCGCCGTCCGCACACACCCCGAGGAGCAAGACCATGCACGCAGCGGTAGGTGACCAGCTCCACATCCACAGCCGGGCGGTGGGCATGGTCGACCAGAAGGGCGAGATCGTCGAGGTGCGCGGCCAGGACGGCCAACCGCCGTACGTGGTCCGCTTCGAGGACGGCCACACCGGCCTGATCTACCCGGGCCCCGACTGCAACATCGAACCCCGCGAGGCGATCCACTGACGCCACCGGCCACCGCCCCGTGCCCCTCCGGCCCGGGGCGGTGAGTCGTGCCGCTCCCCGCGGCCGCCGCCATCGCCACCGTCACCGCCTCCGTCCTCGCCGACGGCGCGCCCGCCCTGCCGGGACCGCTGGCCGCGCTCGCGCCGCTGCTGGAGCACTACGGCTACCCGGCGGTGGCCCTGTTCGTCCTGCTCGACAACTGCGGGATCCCCGCGCCCGGGCAGACCATCCTGGTGCTGGCCGCCGTCTTCGCGGGCACCGGCCACCTGGACTTCGCCTCCGTGGTGGCGATCGCCTTCACGGCGGCGGTGCTCGGCAACACCCTGGGCCACCTGATCGGCGCCACCGGCGGCCGCGCCTTCGTGCACCGCTGGGGCCGGTACGTGCTGCTCACTCCGGAGCGGATGGCCCGCGCGGAGGTGTTCTTCGACCGGCACGGCGGCAAGGTGGTGACGGTCGCCCGGTTCGTCGACGGGCTGCGGCAGACCAACGGCATCATCGCCGGGACCACCGGGATGCCCTGGCCCCGCTTCCAGGTGTTCAACGTCCTCGGCGCCGCGCTCTGGGTGGGCGTGTGGGCCGCCGTCGGGTACCTGGCCGGCGCCCATGTCGGCACGGTCTGGCGGACGGCGGTGCGCTACCAGCTGTGGCTGCTGGTCGCGCTCGGTGCCGCCGCCGTCCTGTTCGCCGTCCGCCACCTGCTGCGCGGCCGCCGGGGAAGGACCGCGCGGTCGCGGCGGGAGCGGTTGCGACGGCCGCCCCGGCCGGTGAGCCTGGGAACGATCACCTGGGAGGCGAGGATGGCCGAGGTCGGGACGCACAAGGGCCGCGGGCCCGAGGCTGCGCAGCGGGCGCCCGCCGACCGGACCGTCGTCCTCGGCGTCCTGGGAGCCACCGCGCTGGCCCTGGGCGCGCAGGCGGCGGGCGGCACCAGCGCCCGGCTCGTCCTGCTGCTGGTGTTCGTCCCCGCGCTGCTGGCCGGTCTGGGCACGCTCGCCCAGACCGTCGGCGCCGCGATCTGGGTCACCGCCGTCATCGTCGTCAGCTCGGCGTTCTTCCCGCCGGAGTCGATCAACGGCCGGGCGCTGACGGTGGCCACCGTCGTCGGCGCCTCGGTCGTCGCCGTGCTGCTCTGCTCCCGCCGGATCCGGCGGGAGCACGAACTCCACCGGATGCGGCAGAGCGCCGTCGCCCTCCAGCGCCAACTCCTGCGCCCGCTGCCCGCGCTGACCTCCGACGTGCTGCTCCACGGCCGCTACCGGCCGATCGAGGAGGACGCCATGGTCGGCGGCGACCTCTACGACATCGCCGAGACGCCCTACGGCACCCGGGTCGTCATCGGTGATGTCCAGGGCAAGGGGCTGCCCGCGATCGGCACCGGCTTCGCCGTGCTCGGCGCGTTCCGCGAGGCGGCCTTCCGCGAGCCCGCGCTCACCGACGTCGCCCTCGCCCTGGAGAACGCGGTCACCCGGCACAACGCGTACGCGGCGCAGAGCGGCGAGGCCGAGCGCTTCGTCACCGCGACCGTGTTCTGCGTGGACCGCGGCATCGGCGTGCAGGCCGTCAACTGCGGCCACCTCGCCCCGTACCTGCTGGTCGGCGAGCACGCGGAGGCCGTCCCGCTGACGGCCGGCGTGCCGCTCGGGCTCGCCGACCTCGCCGGGGAGGTGCGAACCGTCCAGTGGTTCGACCTCCCCGCCGACGGGACGCTGCTGCTGCTCACCGACGGGGTCACCGAGGCCCAGGACGGCGACGGCGCCTTCTACCCGGTCGACCAGCGGCTCGGCGCGCTGCGCGACCACACCCCGGACCGGCTCCCGGAGGCCATCGACGAGGACGTCGGCCGCCACAGCCGCGGCCGCCGGCGGGACGACCTCACGATCCTCGCCCTGCGCCGCAACCCCTCCGCGGGGCTGGTGGACCGGGGCGCGTAGATCAGCTCAGCGGGAAGACCTCGAAGGCGACGGCGAAGCGCGTCCCGAGGCGGGTGCCCGCGCTGCGGCCGGCGCCCTCCAGGAAGCCGCGGGCGTCCGCCATCGCGCCGCCGAGGCCGGCCAGGTACGCCTTGTGCGCCTCCAGCGAGGCGACGCCCCGGTCGAAGGTGTCGGTGGTGTCCACCGCGTGCGCGGACTCGGGCGAGGACGCCGCCCAGATCTGCCGGACCCCGTTCCACGGCTCGTGGCCCTCGTCGACCAGCTCGCGGAAGACCCAGCGGTTGCCGGCGTCCCGCACCGCGTCCAGGGTGGCCCGGCCGACGGCGATGTGGTCGGCCTGGTTGAGGAAGACCCCGCCCCAGGTGTCGCGGAAGTTGCTGGTGACGACGATGTCCGGGCGGTGCCGGCGGACGGCGCGGGCGATGTCGCGGCGCAGCGGCAGGCCGTACTCGACGACGCCGTCCGGGTGGCCGAGGAACTCCACGGTGTCGACGCCGACGACGGCGGCGGAGTCGATCTGCTCGGCCTCGCGCAGCGGGCCGCACTGCTCGGGGGCCATGCCGTCGATGCCGGCCTCGCCGCTGGTGACCATCACATAGACGACCTTCTTGCCCTGGGCCGTCCACCGGGCGACGGCGGCGGCGCCGCCGTACTCCATGTCGTCGGGGTGGGCGACGACCACCAGGGCGGTCTGCCAGTCCTCGTCGACGGGCTGGAACGGCGCGGGAGCCTGCTGCTCGGGCTGCTCGGTCATGGTGGTGCTGCCTCTCCGTGATGCCGGTGCGGCGGTGCCGTCACCGGTGTGTGCGGTCGTGCGGTCGTACCGGACGCGACTCTAGAAGATCACCGGACCGGCCGCCTGGTCGGTGTCCGGGCCGGGCAGGTGGCGCCGGATGACGGCGGACAGCTCCTCGTTGACGGGCCGGGTCGGCCCGCCGCAAGCAGGGCAGGGCGGGCGCGCCATAGGCCAGGTGGGCGCGGGTGGGTGCCACGGCCGGGGCGGGACGGGATCGAGGTGGGGGCGGGCATGCCGGCGGGGGAACGGGGGCGTGCCGTGGGCGTGGTGGGGCGGGTGGGCGCCGTAGGTTGACGGCATGGCACAGGACGCGCCGGGTGGCCGGCTCTCCCCTCCGAAGTGGCTGACGGCCGGGATGCGGCCGCAGCCGGCCCCGGTGCCGTGGGCGGCGGTGGCACGGGCCGCCGTGGGACTGGCGGTGCCGCTGGCCGTCGGGCTGGCGGCGGGGCAGCCGGCGTACGGGGCGCTGGCGTCGATGGGCGCGCTGTCCGCCGTCATCGGCGACACCGCCGACGCCTACCGGATGCGGGTCTTCAACATCGCCGTGCCGCAACTGTTCGGCGCCGCGGGCGTCGCCCTCGGCGCCCTGGTGTTCGGGCGCGACTGGACGGCCGTCGCCGTCCTGACGCTGGTCGCGCTGGTCTCCGGGATGATCTCCTCGATCGGCTCGGTCGCCTCCGTCTCCGGTCTGCTGCTCCTGCTCAACGCCGTCGTCGGGGCCGGCCTGCCGATGCCGCACCCCTGGTGGAAGGCGCCGCTGCTGCTGCTCGCCGGCGGGGCGGTGGTCCTGCTGCTCACCCTGTTCGCCTGGCCGGTGCGCGGCGGTGTGCCCGAACGGTCGGCGGTGGCCGACTGCTACCGGACGGTCGCCGCGTTCGTCCGCGCCGCCGGCACCCCGGAGCACGACGAACGCCGGCTGGCCGTCACCCAGTCGCTCAACTCCTGCTACGACCTGCTGCTCGCCCACCGCACCCGCCGGCACGGCCGCTCCCCCGGGCTGGCCCGGCTGATCGGCCGGCTCAACGCGCTGATACCGGTCGTCGAGGCGGCCTCCGCCGCGAAGCTGCGCCCGGCGGCCCGGCTCGGCCCGCTGCCGGAGGCCTACCCGGCCGCCGTCCTCGCCCTCGCCGACGCCGTCGAACGCGGCCGGGCCGCCACCGCCCCGGGCGAGGACCCCGCCGCCTTCCTCGGGCTTCCGGCACCCACCGGGCCCTCGGAACGCGCGC
Organism: Kitasatospora sp. NPDC097605; assembly: GCF_040302725.1. Classification (NCBI taxonomy): domain Bacteria; kingdom Bacillati; phylum Actinomycetota; class Actinomycetes; order Kitasatosporales; family Streptomycetaceae; genus Kitasatospora; species Kitasatospora sp. NPDC097605. The sequence goes on from NZ_JBEOSF010000010.1 coordinate 136,502, forward strand.
TGGACCAGGCCCTGCGGTACGCGGCCGCCGTCTGTGCCGAGCCCGGGTCCGCCGACGCCGCCCCCGACCGGCTCGGACGCCCCGCCGCCCCCGGCGAGCGGGCCCGGCGCACCGCGCGGGCGGCGCTGCTCTCCGGCGCGTCCTGGCGGTACGGCCTGCGGCTGGCGCTCTGCATCGGCCTGGCCCAGGCGCTGGTCTCGGTGCTGCCGGTGCCCCGCTCGTACTGGGTCGCGCTGACCGTCACCTTCGTCCTGAAGCCGGACTTCGGCTCGGTGTTCTCGCGCGCCGTGCTGCGTGCCTTCGGGACGGCGCTCGGGCTGCTGATCGCCATCCCGGTGCTCGCCGAGGTGCCGCGCGGCTGGTGGGACGTGCCGACCGTCGCACTGCTGGCCACGCTGATCCCGGCGTTCTCGGCGAAGGGCTACGCCTTCCAGACGGCGGCCATCACGCCGGTCATCCTGCTGCTCTCCGACCTGCTCAACCACCAGGGCTTCGGGCTGGTGCTGCCCCGGCTGTACGACTCGCTGATCGGCTGCGAGATCGCGCTGCTGGCCGGCTACCTGTGCTGGCCGGAGTCCTGGCACACCCGGATCGGCGACCGGCTGGCCGACGCGGTCGCGGACACCTCGGCCTATGTGGCCCTGGCCTTCTCCGCCGCACCCGGACGCGACCAGCCGTCCCGGCCGCGCCGGCGCCGGCGGCTCTACCGGGACCTCTCGGCGGTCCGCTCGGAGTTCCAGCGCGCGCTCACCGAGCCGCCGCCGACCGGCACCCGGGCGGCGGCGTGGTGGCCGCTGGTGATCGCGGTGGAACGGGTGGTGGAGGCGACCACCGCCACCCGGGTCCGGGTCGAGCACGGGGTACCGGCGCCGCCGCCGCGCGAGGTCGCCGCGATCGCCGCCGACCTCGCCGCCCTGGCCGAGGCCCTGCGCACGGGCACCCCGCTGCCCGCGCCCTCCCGCGACACCGCCGAACCCTCGCCCGACACCGCCGACGACGTCCTCGGCCCGCTGCGCCGGGAGGTCCGCGCGGCCTGCGCCATCGCCTCCCCGGTCCTCGGCTGACCGGGACACGGAAGACGTCGGCCTCCGGAACCGGGGACCCGGTTCCGGAGGCCGACGTGGCCGAGCGTCAGGAAGGTCAGACGAGCTGGGTCAGCACCGGCTCGTCCGCGTCGAGCGAGGCGACGGCGGCCGGCGTGAGCGCGCTGGTCCAGGTCTGGACGTCACTGATCCGGCCCGGGAAGTGGTTGCCGTTCTTCGCCGAGCCGATGGTCAGCGGGCCGCCGGAGGCCCACGGCGTGCTGTTCACGGCGGTGGCCGCGAGCTTGCCGTTGACGTAGAGGCTCATGGTCCGGCCGACCGCGTCGTAGGTGGCCACCAGGTGGGTCCAGGTGTTCAGCGCCGGCGGGGTGCTCGCGAACGCCGCCGGGTAGGACGCGGGACCGGTCGAGTCGCTGGACGGCGAGACGAACGCCCAGGCGTTGAACGCCTTCGAGTACTGCAGGTAGAAGGCGCTCACCGCGCCGCCCGACTGGGCCGCGACGGTCGCGTAGTCGCCGGTCCCGGTCAGGTACGCCCAGGCCGAGACCGAGTAGCTCTTCGCGGTGTCGACCACCGGACCGGCGGTGGTGGCCGCCCCGGTGCCGGTCAGGCCCAGCACGGTGCCGCGGGCGGCGTCGTTGACGAAGGAGGCCCCGGTGGAGAGCGTCAGGCCGTTCGCCGGACGGATCTGGTCGCCGGCGTCGGTGAGCCTCCACCGGTCGGTGGGCCGGTGGACGTTGCCGAGCAGCACCGGGGCGCCGAACTGGGCGGTGTCGCCGGCCAGCGCGGTGACGGCCGTGGCCGGCAGCGCGGACGGCACCAGCACCACGTCGCTGACCGAGGCGGTGGCGTACTGGGCGAAGGTGCCGCCCGCCATCACCCGGCGGCCCAGCTGGACCGGCCCGGTGGCGTTCCAGTTGCCGCCGGAGAACGCGCCGGAGGCGGCCGGAACCCCGTTGACGTACAGCTGGAACTGCTTGCTGCCGGCGTCGTAGACCCCGGTCAGGTGCGACCAGGTGTTGAGCCGGGGGCTGAGGCTGCCGGTGGCCGGGCCGTAGACGGCGCTGAAGTTGTCGGCGGCGCCGTCGTCGACCGAGCGCCCGAAGGCGAAGGCGTGTGCCCAGGAGGAGTAGTAGAGCTGCAGCCCGGAGCCGTTGGCGCCGCCCTGGCTGACGAAGACCGAGGTGTTCGTCAGGTCGCCGGGCCTGACCCAGGCGGAGACGGTGTAGCTCTTGCCGGTGTCGACCGAGCCGGTGGCGCTGACCGCGTAGCCGGTGCCGCCGGACAGGTTGAGGACGGTGCCCCGGACCGGGTCGGTGCCGAGGGCCGCGCCGCCGCCCGTGGTCAGGTCGTTGGCGCGCCGGCCGTCGGTGAGGTCGGCGAGCCGCCAGCGGTCGGCGGACTGGGCGGCCGGGGTCCGGGCCCCGGGGATCCGGGTGATCTCACCGCTCGCCGACGTGGCGTACAGCTCCGGGTTGCCGTCGCCGTCGACGTCACCGGGCGAGCCGACGGTCGGCGACAGCCGGTCGCCGGCACCGAGCGCGAGGACCGGCTGGGCCGCCGGCAGCGCCTTGCCGGGCGTGGTCGCGGCCCAGACCTGCTCGGGGTTGTCGGTCAGGCAGTCCCAGAGGATCAGCTGGGTCTTGGGGGTGTTGGACGCCGCGGGGTCGGCCAGGCAGCGCCCGGACTGCGGGTTGAGCAGCGAGCCGGCGAACGGACCGGGGATCCACTTCTGGGCGCCGGTGTTGTTGCATTCCCAGAGCTGGATCGCGGCGCCGTTCCCCAGACCGCCGTGGTCCACGTCGAGGCACTTGCCGAGCAGGTGCACGGTGCCGTCGCCGCCCAGCACGGCGCTCTGGGCGTCCGTGCCGTTGCAGGAGTACATCTGCGCCGGGGTGCCGTTGGCGGTGTCCGAGCCGTTGATGTCCAGGCACATGTTCTTGCCGCCCGCGTCGAGCACGCCGGAGACCAGCGCGGCGCGGGCCGGAGCGGTGATCCGGGTGGTCGGCACGCCGGCGGCGTCGAAGGTCAGCGGGAAGCTGCTGACGGCGCCGGAGGCGTTGTCCCGGGCCCACAGGGTGGGGACGCCGTCGACCTTGCCGGGGGCGAGCAGGGTGACCCGCGACCAGTCGCCGGTGCCGATCCTCACGCCGGCGGCGAGGTTGCAGCCCGCCTGGTAGGTGCCCGGGTAGTACCAGAGCTCCTTGTTGTCGACCGTCACCAGGTCCGGCACGTCGGCCAGTTGGGCGAGCTTCCCGGGGGCCAGGATCTGGGTGACCCGGTTCCAGGTGCCGTCCGAGCCCTTGGCGGGGCAGCCCGGCGAGTTGTTGACGGGGACGACGTTCTGGGTCAGCGTGAAGTTGCCCGTGGTGCCGCCGGGGCTGTTGGCGTCGTTCTGGTACAGGTACAGCTTGTGCGTCGACTTCTGGAAGGCGAACAGGTCGTCGGCCAGTGCGGCGGTCAGGGTGCCCCGGTGGGCGACCAGGTAGTTGTTCCAGCCGGTGCCGTCGGGGCTGGTGGCCGGCGTGGAGATCGTCCGGGCCGTCTCGGTGGAACCGCCGCCCGGGACCAGCACCAGGTTGCCGTCGGTGGTGGTCGCCGCGAGGTCCGGGACCCCGTCGCCGTCCAGGTCGCCGGCGGCCACCTTGGCGTCCGGGTTGAACGGGGCGAAGAAGCTGTACTGGGCGACGGTGCCCTGGGTGTTGCCGGCCTTGTCCACGGCGCGCACGAACAGGGTGTGGGTGCCCCACTGGGCGCTGCTCACGCTGATCGGGATCTCGGCGGTCGCGGTGCCGCCGCCGCTCTGGACGGCCGGGGCGGACGGGCCGCCGACCGGGATGTTGGCGTCCAGCGAGTACTCGAAGCGGTCGATCGAGCTGCTGATGCAGCTGCCGCGGGTGCAGCCGCCGGGCACCGGGTCGCCGGCGGTGACCTTCACCTTGGCCCCGGTGTCACCGGCGCGGCCGCTGGGCGCCTTGTCGCTGCCGAGCGGCGGGAAGGCCGCGTTGTCGGCGATCGACGGGATGCTCGGCGGGGTCAGGTCGACGTTGAAGTAGCAGTACGGCGAGCCGGGGCTGTTCAGCGTGCCGTCGGTGGCGAGCATGTTCCAGCCGTACTGGTGGCCGTCCTCGACGGTGAAGCCGATGTTGTCGTAGACGGTGCCCCAGTTGCCGACCCAGCCGCTCCACGGCCAGGACTTCGTCAGCGGGTTGCCGCCGCCGTCGTTGGACATGTTGTCCCAGACGTGCGCCATGGCCTGCAGGTTGACGCCGCTCATCTTGGTGGAGAGCCGGGCGTTCAGCGTGATGTCCGAGGCGGCGCCGGTGGTGCCGGTGTTGCCGATCCAGCCGATGTTCCCGTCGCAGCCGTTGCCGTTCGGGTTGTGCGGGCTCGGGCTGACGCTGATCATGTCCGGCGTGTTGGGCGCGATGTCGAACACCGTGACCACGTACGGGTTGGTGCTGAAGCGCATGAAGTCGTTGTTGTTCGACGACTTGGTCTCGTTGCCGAAGATGCCGACGGTCCAGTTGCCGTAGTAGCCGACGAGCTTCTGCATCTGGCCGGTCACGTTGAAGACGGCCTCGTGGTTGCCGCAGTGGTTGGAGATGTTGGAGCTCTTCGGGTACTGCGTGCCGCCGAGCCAGCCGTCGCCGGTCACCCAGGGCTGCTTGGTCCACTTGGTGTCCGACGCGAGCTCGCTGACGGTGGCCAGCGACACCGGCGCGGTGTGCTGGCAGTCGAAGACCGCGCCGTAGGTCTCGGTGATGTGGAACTCCGACTTGGAGACCACCATGTCACTGGTCAGGTTGCTGGTGTCGAGCTGGTAGAACGACCGGTATAGCCCCTGGCAGTCGTCCCAGTGCTGGTAGCCGACGCCCTGGCCGTTGTCCTGCGGGGTGTCGTAGGCCACGGTGCTCGGGCAGCCCTCGCGGACCGTGGCGTAGTGGCTGGTGCCGTTGGTCACCGGACTGACCGAGGGGTCGATGTACAGCGGCCAGACGGTGTCCGGGCCGGTGAGCAGCCCGGCGTCGGGGGTGAGGGTCAGGGCGTCGGCCCCGGCCGTCACCGCGATCCGCTTGAGCTTGGCGCCGGTGCCGGGCTCGCGCTCGGTGGAGCGGGTGGGGGCGGGCATCCCGGCGGCGGGGGCCTCGTCGTCCCGGGCCGCGTTGCGCGCGGCGCCCTTGGGCGCCTGGGCGGGCGCCGGCGCCTGGGCCGCGGAGTCCCACATCACGGGGGTCGGGGCGGCGAACACCCGCGTCCCGTCCGCCGCCGTCGCGGTGACCGCGCCCTCCTGGTCGGCGGCGACGGTCAGCCCCTCGCTGGTGCCGACCGCGAGCTTCAGGGACGCCAGCGCCGGGTTGGCGGCGGCCGTGGCGTCGTGGACCACGAGGACCTCGCGCAGGCCGCCCTGGTCGTCGGCGATGACCTTGAGGTCGACGCCGGGCAGCACGCCGCCGTAGGTCGCGTTGTCGCCCGAGACGGTCGGGGCGGGCAGGGCGACCGGGAAGGTCAGGGAGAGCCGGCGGCCCTTGGCGTCGGTGAGCGTGGCCAGCGGACCGGAACCGCCGCCGGACAGCGCCAGCCCGGACGGCGTCGCCCGCGGCGAGAAGGTGCCGTCGCCGTTGCGGTCCAGCGTGGCGTCCAGCCCGGCCCAGGCGCCGTGGCGCTTCACCCGGGCCGGCCGGACGTGGCTGGTCAGGGTGAAGCTGCCGTCCTCGTTGGCCACGGTCTGCGAGGTCGCGGAGGTCAGCTCCTCGACGGTGACCGGCTTGTGCTCCTTGCGCGCCCGGTCGGAGGCCGCCTTCATCGGCGACGCCGGGGGCGCCGGCGAGGCGGGCGGCGCCGGCCGGGCGTCGGCCAGGGCCGGGCCGGCGGTGCCGAGTATCAGGCCGGCGAGCGCCGCCGTCAGTGCGAGCCGGCGTGCCGGCGCTCGCGTCCCCCTGATCGGGACGCGGGTGTTCTCCCCCACGAAATGATCCTTCTGCTGTGAATGCTGCCCGCTGAACCGTGGGATTTCACAACCCCCCCTGCGGGCAGTGGATTTGGCAATATCCGCGATCGCCGGCCCCGCCCGTCCGGGCAAGCCGCCGGGTCGGGCGAAGATGCTGTGAACGGCGTGACCGCCGGGGAAGGGTATGGCTGGTGATGCCCGTGTGGCAATACGGTTCGCCCTGGCCCGGGGCGGTGCCGCATGACGTCACATCAGCTGCCGGCCATTCAAAAACGGTTCATAGGGGGATGATTCACAATGCGCGGGAAACGTCGTTTCCCCCGTCCTTCCCGGGGACGTCGCGCAAGGTTCCTCGCGAGGTTTCCCGGTCCTGGATCCGCCGCCAGGGCCGGTCCGCCTCCAGGGCGAACGCCAGCTCCAGGAGCACCCGTTCCTCGCCGTGGGCGGCCGACAGGTGGACGCCGATCGGCAAGCCCTCCGGGCTCGCGCCGACCGGCAGGGCCATCGCGGGGCCGCCGGTGACGTTGTTGACCGGGGTGAAGGCGACATAGCGGGTGAGCCGCTCGATCAGCTCGTCGAACGCCACGTTCGGGCTCAGGTGGCCGATCGGCGGCGCGACGTGCGCCAGCACCGGCGAGAGGATCGCGTCATGGGCGCGGAACAGGCCCGCGTACGTCCGCTCGGCCGCGCGCAGCCGCCGCACCACTCCCGGCACCCGGGCGTACTCGCGGTGGAAGAGCCGCCGCAGGCCGGTGGTGAGCCCGTCGAGCCCGGCCGCCCGGAAGCCGGGGTCGACGACCAGCCGGCCGGTGGCGGCGATCAGGAAGGCGATGTAGCCCCAGTAGAGGATGAAGTCGCGGGAGAACTCCTCCCCGAACGGCAGCCGGACCGGCGTCACCTCGTGGCCCAGGGCGGCGAGCCGGGCGGCCGTCTCCTCGACCGCCGCCCGGGTCGGCCCGTCGGTGGGCGCCGTCGGCGAGTCCAGCACCAGGCCGATCCGCAGCCGGCCCGCGCCGGGACCCTCGACGAGGCCGAGCGGGGGCAGCGCGGGGTTGCGGTGGTGGTGTTCGGCGGCGGCGAAGAACGCGGCGGTGTCGCGGACGGAGCGGGTCAGCACGCCGTCGGTGACCAGGTCGACGGGCAGCCGGCGGCCCTGGGCGTTGGGCACCAGCCGGCCGCGGGTGGGCTTGAGGCCGACCAGGCCGCAGCAGGCGGCGGGGATCCGGATCGAGCCGCCGCCGTCGTTGGCGTGCGCGACCGGGACGACACCGGAGGCCACCAGCGCGGCCGCGCCGCCGGAGGAGGCACCCGCGGAGTGCGAGGTCAGCCAGGGGTTGCGGACGGGGCGGGCGGCGGCGAACTCGGTGGAGGCGTTGAGGCCGAACTCGGGCAGCCGGGTCTTGCCGAGCACGGACAGGCCGGTGCCGAGGAACTGCTCGGCGAAGCCGGCGGTGCGGCGGGCGGGCTTGGCGCGGAAGGCCGAACTGCCCTGGCCGGTGGGCATGCCGCGCAGGTCGGTGTTGTCCTTGAGGTAGCTGGGCACGCCGTACAGCGGCGCGTCGGACCCGGCGCCGTGCGCGCTCCGCGGCCGCCCGTACGCGGCGAAGGCGACCGGGGCGAGCGCCGCGTCGACCCGTCCGGCGCGGGCCGCGGCGGCGGCCGCCAGCTCGGCGGGGCTCACCTCGCCGGCCCGCACCAGGGCGGCCAGCGCCACCGCGTCGTGCTCCCCCAGCGCGTCGTCCCCGTAGGCGTGCACCCGCTCGTCGGCCATCGGACTCCCCATCCCTGCCAGTCGGTGACGGATACGTACCTACCCGCCGGTAATGCCGTGCGAGCTGAGCAGTCTAGGGCCGGCCGATCGAGCGGAACAGCCCCGCGTGGCGTGGGCACGATCGCCGCCCACCGCCCGTTCCGTCCTGCGACGCTACTGGAATCCCGACCGCCGGCCCGACCCCCGGCGGCCCGCGTCACCACCGTCACCACCGAAAGCTGGCCCGCATGATCGAGCTCGACTTCGACGACAACGGCTTCCGCCGCAACGGCGCGCCGCACCGCATCGTCTCCGGCGCGCTGCACTACTTCCGGGTCCACCCCGGGCTGTGGGACGACCGGCTGGCCCGCCTGCGCGCCCTGGGCGTCAACACGGTGGACACCTACATCCCCTGGAACTTCCACGAACTCCCCGGCGGCGAGGTGGACTTCACCGGCTGGCGGGACATCGCCCGGTTCGTCCGGCTGGCCGAGCGGCACGGCCTCGACGTCATCCTGCGCCCCGGCCCGTACATCTGCGCCGAATGGGAGTTCGGCGGCCTGCCGGCCCGGCTGCTGGCGGTGGACGGGATCCGGCTGCGCAGCTCCGACCCCGCCTTCCTCGCCGCGGTGGACGGCTGGTTCGACGCGCTGGTGCCCGAGCTGCTGCCGCTGCTGGGCAGCCGGGGCGGCCCGGTGGTGGCCGTCCAGGTGGAGAACGAGTACGGGAGCTACGGCAACGACGCCGCCTACCTGGCGCACCTGCGCGACGGCCTGCTCGCCCGCGGGGTGGACTGCCTGCTGTTCACCGCCGACGGCTCCGAGGACTTCATGCAGCAGGGCGGCGCGATCCCGGGCCTGCTGGCCACCGCCACCTTCGGCTCCCGCGCGCCCGAGCGCTTCGAGGTGCTGCGCCGCCGGCAGCCCCGAGGACCGCTGGCGGCCATGGAGTTCTGGATCGGCTGGTTCGACCGGATCGGCGATCCGCACCACGTCCGGGACGCCAAGGAGGCCGCGGAGTCGCTGGACGAGCTGCTGGCCTCCGGCGCCTCGGTGAACCTCTACATGGCGCACGGCGGCACCAACTTCGGCTTCTGGGCGGGCGCCAACCACTCCGGCACCGGCCCGGACACCGCCGGCTTCGAGCCGACCACCACCAGCTACGACTACGACGCGCCGATCGGCGAGGCGGGCGAGCTGACCGAGAAGTTCCACACCCTGCGCGCCGTCATCGGCACCTACGTGCCCCTCCCGGACGGTGAACTCCCCGCCCCGCCGCCCCGGTTGGCGCCGCGCCGGCTCGACCGCGCGACCGGCCGGGCCCGGCTGCTCGACTCCCTCGACGCCCTCTCCACGCCCGCCCACCGCCCGACCCCGGAGCCGATGGAGCGCCTCGGCCAGTCGCTGGGCCTCATCCACTACCGCACCCGTGTCCCCGGCCCGCGCCCCGCGCTCCCGCTGCGGATCGACGGCATCGGCGACCGCGCCCAGGTCTTCGCCGACGGCCGCCCGCTCGGCGTCCTCGACCGCAACGACCCGGGCCGCACCCTCCCGCTGGCCACCGGCCCCGCCGGCGTCACCCTCGACATCCTGGTCGAGGCCCTGGGCCGGGCCAACTACGGACCGAACATGGACGACCGCAAGGGCATCCGGCGCGGCGTCTCGCACGAACGCCAGCGCCTGCACACCTGGGAGATCCGCCCGCTGCCGCTCGGCGACCTCACCCCGCTGACCTTCCACGACGCCCTCGGAGCCACCGACGGCGACCCCGTCTTCCACCGCTTCGAGACCGATCTCGACGCCCCCGCCGACGCCTTCGTCGCCCTCCCGGGCTGGGGACGCGGCCTGCTCTGGCTGAACGGCTTCCTGCTCGGCCGCTACACCCACGAGGGCCCCCAGCGCACCCTCTACGCCCCCGGCCCGCTCTGGCGGCCGGGCCGCAACACCCTGGTCGTCCTGGAACTCGCCCGGCACGGCGAGTCGCTGGAGCTGCGCGACGAGCCGGACCTCGGAACCACCACCCGCGCCCCCAGCGCCGACTACTGAGCCCGCACCGGGGGCCCGGGAGCGTCGCCCGCCCGGGCCCCCGGGGACTACTCGACGGTGACGCTCTTGGCGAGGTTGCGCGGCTTGTCCACGTCGCGCTTCAGGGCGACGGCGGCGTGGTAGGCGAGCAGCTGGAGCGGGATGTTGAGGAGCAGCGGGTCCAGCTCGGGCTCGCTCTTGGGGACCAGGACGCAGTGGTCGGCGAGCCTGGCCTCGGGGCGGCGGTGCGCGATGGCGAGGATCCGCCCGGCGCGGGCCTTGATCTCACCGAGGGTGGTGAGGTTCTTGTCGAGCAGTTCGTCGTCCGGGACGAGGGCGACGGTGGGCAGCTCGGGGCTGATCAGCGCCAGCGGGCCGTGCTTGAGCTCGCTCGCCGGGTAGGCCTCGGCGTGCACGTAGGAGATCTCCTTGAGCTTCTGCGCGCCCTCGCGGGCGACCGGGTAGCCGCGCACCCGGCCGATGAACATCATCCCGGTGGAGTCGGCGTACTCGGCGGCGAGCGCGGCGATCCCGTCGCCCTGGGCGAGGACCTCGCGGATCTGGCCGGGCAGCGCCTTGAGGGCGGAGACGATCCGGCGGCCGTCGGCGGGCGAGAGGTCGTGGATCCGGCCGAAGTGCAGGGCGAGCAGCGCGAAGGCGACGACCGTGGAGGTGAACGCCTTGGTGGAGGCGACCGAGATCTCCGGTCCGGCGTGCAGGTAGATGCCGCCGTCGCACTCCCGGGCGATGGCGCTGCCCACGGTGTTGACGACGCCGAGCACCCGGCCGCCCTTGCGCTTGACCTCCTGGACGGCGGCGAGGGTGTCGTAGGTCTCGCCGGACTGGCTGACCGCTATGTACAGGGTGTCGGCCTCGATCACCGGGTTGCGGTAGCGGAACTCGGAGGCGGGCTCGCTGTGCGCGGGGATCCGGGCCAGCTCCTCGATCAGCTGGGCGCCCATCTCGCCGGCGTAGTAGGCGGAGCCGCAGCCGAGGATCTTGACCCGGCGGATCTCACGCAGCTCGCGGGCGTCCAGGTTGAGGCCGCCGAGGTGGGCGGTGGCGAACCGCTCGTCGAGGCGGCCGCTGAGGGTGCGCTCGACGGAGCCGGGCTGCTCGTGGATCTCCTTGAGCAGGAAGTGCTCGTAGCCGCCGGTGTCGTAGGAGTCGATCTCCCAGTCGACGGTGGACGGCTGGCGGTGGGTGGTGCGGGCGTCCTCGGTGAAGGTGCGGAAGCCGTCGGCGCGCACGGTGGCCAGCTCGCCGTCCTCCAGGTGGACGACCTGGCGGGTGTAGCGGACCAGGGCGGAGACGTCGGAGGCGACGAACATCTCCTTCTCGCCGATGCCGAGCACGATCGGGCTGCCGTTGCGGGCGACCACGATGCGGTCGGGCTGCTCGGCGTCCAGGACGGCGATGCCGTAGGTGCCGACCACCTTGCCGAGGGCGGCGCGCACGGCGTCCTCCAGCTCGCCGCCCTCGGCGGCGTGGGCGGCGACGAGGTGGGCGAGCACCTCGGTGTCGGTCTCGGAGCGGAAGACGGCGCCGTCGGCGGCGAGCCGCACGCGCAGCTCGTCGGCGTTCTCGATGATGCCGTTGTGGACGACGGCGATGCGCCCGGCGTTGTCCAGGTGCGGGTGGGCGTTGGCGTCGCTGGGGACGCCGTGGGTGGCCCAGCGGGTGTGGCCGATGCCGGTGGTGCCCTTGAAGCGGGCGGGGATGTCGGCGGCGAGATCGGCGACCCGGCCCTTGACCTTGCGGACCTTGATGCCACCGGTGCGTCCGGCGACGGCGACGCCGGCCGAGTCGTAGCCGCGGTACTCCAGCCGGGCGAGGCCCTCCAGCAGGAAGGGCGTCGCGTCCTTGGGGCCGGTGTAGGCCACGATTCCGCACATGGTGGACTCCTTGGTTCCGTGATGACGAGGGGCGGCCGGCCGACAAGACCCGAACGCGGGCGGTCAGCCGTAGACGATCCGGCGCAGCTGGCGGGCCGAGAGCCCGGGCGCCGCGACCCGGCGGGCCGGGAGCTCCTCGGCGAGCCGGGCGAAGATGCGCTCGTTGGTCAGGCCGCGTGCCTGCAGCTCGCCGTGGCGGCGGCGGACGTACTCCTCGGTGGTCTCGGAGAAGTACGCCAGCACCTCCGCCACCACCCGCGCCGCCTCCCGGGGCCCGAGCGGGCTGGTCCGGGTGAGGTGGGCGAGCAGGTCTTCGTGAGGGTGCGAGGGACCGGGCGAGCTGGACACGAGTGGGGAGCCTAGGCGTCCCGCCGTCGAAAGATCAAAGATCCTGCCCGATTTCGGGCAGGATCCGGTCGCGTTCGAAGAATGAACAGGGGTCTTGTAGCCGCCCCGAGTGACCACGTAGCGTGATGACTTGCTCACACACCGGGGGGCCGGGGGAGGAACGGGAGCGTCGGAAGAGTGTCGGAAGAACCGGAGGCTTGCTGATGTGCGGGATCACCGGGTGGGTCGCCTACGAACGCGACCTGACCCTCGAGCACGCGGTGCTCGGGGCCATGACGGACACCCAGCTCTGCCGCGGCCCGGACGCCGGCGGCGTCCGTCTGGAGCGGCACGCCGCGCTCGGCCACCGGCGCCTCGCCGTGATCGACCTGGAGGGCGGCGTCCAGCCGATGACGGCCGAGCACGACGGCCGGCTGCTGGCCGCCCTCAGCTACAGCGGGGAGGTGTACAACCACCGCGAACTGCGTGCCGAGCTGGAGGCCGCCGGGCACCGCTTCCGCACCCGCAGCGACACCGAGGTGGTGCTGCGCGCCTACCTGGAATGGGGCGAACACCTGGCCGAACGGCTCAACGGCATGTTCGCCTTCGCCGTCTGGGACGCCCGCACCGAGGAGCTGCTGCTGGTCCGCGACCGGATGGGCGTCAAGCCGCTGCACTACCACCCGACACCGGACGGCGTGGTCTTCGGCTCCGAGCCGAAGGCCCTGCTCGCCCACCCCGCCGTGAGCCCGGTGGTCGACCTGGACGGGCTGCGCGAACTGCTCACGCTGACCCGCACCCCGGGGCGCACCCCGTACCGGGGCATCGCCGAGGTCCAGCCCGGCCATGTCGTCCGGGTCCGGCGCCAGGGCCTCACCGTCCGGCGCTACTGGGCGCTGGAGGCCCGCGAGCACACCCAGGACCTCGCCACCACGATCACCACCGTCCGGGCACTGCTGGAGGACATCGTCCACCGCCAGCTGGAGTCCGACGTACCGCTCTGCTCGCTGCTCTCCGGCGGCCTGGACTCCAGCGCGGTCACCGCCCTGGCCGCCCGGACGCTGCGCGCCGCCGGCGCCGGCCCGGTCCGCTCCTTCGCCGTCGCCTTCAGCGGCCAGTCCGAGCACTTCGCCCCGGACCCCGTCCGCACCACCCTGGACGGCCCGTACGCGGAGCTGCTCGCCCGGCACGTGGGCGCCGACCACCGGGTGATCGAGCTGGACACCGCCGCCCTCGGCGCCCCGGCCCAGCGGCTCGCCACCCTGCGCGCCCGGGACCTGCCGGGCGGCGTCGGCGACATGGACGCCTCGCTGCTGCTGCTCTTCCGCGGGGTGCGCGAGCGCTCCACGGTGGCGCTGTCCGGCGAGTCCGCGGACGAGCTGTTCGGCGGCTACCGCTGGTTCCACGACCCACGGCTGGTGCACGCCGACGACTTCCCGTGGGCGGCCGTGCTGAGCAGCCTCGGCGGCAGCGGCAGCGGACCGCGCGAGCAGCTGCTCGACCGGGAGCTGCTCGGCAAGCTCGACCTGCCCGGCTACCGCCGGGCGCGCTACCGGGAGGCCCTCGCCGAGGTCCCGCACCTGCCGCACGCCGACCCGTTCGAACGGCGGATGCGGGAGGTGTCGTACCTCAACCTGACCCGCTTCGCCCGCATCCTGCTGGACCGCAAGGACCGGATGAGCATGGCCACCGGCCTGGAGGTGCGGGTGCCGTACTGCGACCACCGGCTGGTGCAGTACGTCTTCAACGCGCCGTGGTCGATGAAGCACTTCGACGGCCGGGAGAAGAGCCTGCTGCGCGCCGCCGTGCGCGACGTGCTGCCGGCCGAGGTCGCCGACCGGATGAAGAGCCCGTACCCGATCGTGCAGGACCCCCGCTACCCGCAGCTGCTGCGCGGCGAGCTCGCCGCGCTGGCCGCCGACCCCGGCTCCCCCGCCCTCGCCCTGCTGGACCAACGGGCGGTGTCCGACGCGCTCGCGCCCGACACCGACCCGCAGACGGTCCGGCTGGCGACCGATCTGGCCCTGGACCTCGACGCGTGGCTGACGGAGTACCAGGTCCGCCTGGAGCTCTGAGCGACCCCGTCCCCGGGCGTCGCGAGCACCGCGCCGGCCGGGGGCGGGCCACGGTCCGTGACCGGTCGCCAACCCGGCTCGTTGACCGGGCGGGACGTGCGATAGCGTCGCCGACACCTCCCGAATGGCGGTCGATAACACGGAATCCCAAGCCCGTGCCGTCAGGATGGGGAGAGTCCCGTCCGTCTCGATCCGCCGGGGGATCTCCGTCATGCAACCGCGAGCCTTCGCGATCCTCACCGCCCTGCTGCTCGGGGTGCTCGGCCTGGGGTCGGTGGCCGTCACCGACTGGACCCCCGAGCCGGTCACCGCCGCGGTGGCGCCGGCGGACACCCCCGGGGCCGTCGCCGCGCCCGCCGGCACCGCGCAGCCGGCCGCGGGCGCCACCCCGACCGGGGACCCGGCGGTGTGGACCCGCTCGACGCTGCGCAACAAGCTGATGGCCGAGATGGAGGCCAGCGACCCCGGCGTCGCCCTGGCCGACCTCGACCGGATCACCAAGCAGCTGCCGTACACCGTCCGGTTCTGCCACCCGATCGCCCATGAGCTCGGCCACGCGGCGGTCAAGCGGTTCGACGCCGACTTCCAGAAGGTCATCTCCTTCCCGCACGAGACCTGCGCGGCCGGCTACCTGCACGGCGCCGTCGAGGAGATGCTCAACGCCTCCACCCAGCCCGAGACCGACCTGGTCAAGCTCTGCGCGCCCAAGAACAGCGGCCCGTGCATCCACGGCGTCGGCCACGGCACGATGTTCGTCGCCAAGCAGGACGTCGCCAAGGCCCGCGAGCTGTGCGAGAAGTTCACCTCCGACCAGAACCGGATCCGCTGCTCGGAGGGCCTGTTCATGCAGCTCTTCGGCCCGGACGAGGAGGACGAGAAGGCGAAGGCCAACCTCCCCGCCGACAAGCTCGCCCAGGACCCGCTCTACCCGTGCAAGGAGCAGCCCGCGCTGTTCCAGTCCGCCTGCTACTTCTACGCGCCGACCTTCTACCTCTCCTCGCACGACTACCCGAACCACCCCGAGGTGTACGGCGAGGCCCTGAAGTGGTGCCTCAACGGCAAGGCCTCCGGCGGAGCGGTGGACTGCAGCCGGGGCGTGGGCTCGCGCACCATGAAGTACAACCTGGACCGCGAGGACTGGGCCGCCCAGCAGTGCGCGACCGCCGCGGACGGCTGGCAGCGCAAGGCCTGCGCGGAGGGCCTGGTCAGCTACTACACGGTGAACTACACCGACGCGGGGGCGGCCGGCCGGCTCTGCTCCAAGTTCACCGACAAGGAGATGCAGGGCTACTGCCGCTCGGCGAGCGGTCTGTCCACCTCGCTGGACTGACCTCACCGGACCGGCCTCGCCGTCCCAGCTGTCGGGCCCGCGCCGCACGGCGCGGGCCCGTTCCGTAGGATCACGGGCGATCCGGGTGCGCCGAGGACGCCGCGCCACCAGGCCCGCACCTCCCGGAGCCGCACATGACCTCCGACGACTTCCGCGCCGCCGCGCACACCGCCGCCGACCTGGCCGCCGACCACCTCGCCGGGCTGGCCGCCCGCCCCGTCTGGCAGCCGATGGACGACGACGCCCGCCGCACCCTGCTGGACGCCCCGCTGCCCGCCGCCGGGCGCCCGCTGGCCGAGCTGCTGGAGGCGGTCGGCCGCGACGTGCTGCCGTACCCGATGGGCAACGGCCACCCGCGGTTCTTCGGCTGGGTGAACTCCGCCCCGGCCCCGGCCGGCGTGCTCGCCGCCTTCACCGCCGCCGCGATGAACCCCAGCTCGGCCGGTGGCGACCACGCCGACGTCCACCTGGAGCGGGCGGTGGTCCGCTGGATCGCCGAGCTGGTCGGCTTCCCGCACCCGGCCGGCGGCGGACTGCTCACCTCCGGCACCTCGATGGCGACCATCGTCTGCCTGGCCGCCGCCCGCGACCGGGCCGCGCGCGCCGCCGGGTGGGACGTCCGCGAGGACGGCCTGGCCGGGATGCCGCCGCTGGTCGGCTACGTCACCGGCGAGACCCACTCCTGCGTCCGCAAGGCCGCCGAGCTGCTGGGCCTCGGCAGCAGGCACCTGCGCACCGTGGCCACCGGCCCGGACGGCCGCCTCGACCTCGCCGACCTGCGCGCCGCGGTCGCCCGCGACCGGGCCGCCGGACTGCTGCCCTTCCTGGTGGTCGCCTCGGCCGGCACGGTCGGCACCGGTGCGGTGGACGCCTTCGACCCGATCGCCGACCTCTGCGCCGAGCAGCGGCTGTGGCTGCACGTGGACGGCGCCTACGGCGCGTTCGGCGTGCTCGACCCGGTGATCGCGCACCGCTACGCCGGGCTGGCCCGGGCCGACTCGCTCGCCCTCGACCCGCACAAGTGGCTCGGCGTCCCGGTCGACTGCGGCTGCGCACTGGTCCGCGACCCCGCCGGGCTGCGTGCCACCTTCAGTCTCGTCCCCTCCTACCTGCGCGACGAGGCGGCCGGCGAGCTCGGCTGGTTCTCCGAGTACGGCACCGAGCAGACCCGCCCGTTCCGCGCCCTCAAGGTGTGGGCCACCATCGCCCACCGCGGCCGCGACGGCCTCGCCCGGGACATCGCCCGGACCACCGCACTCGCCCGCCGGCTCGGCGAACTCATCACCGAGGACCCCGGGTTGGAACTGCTCGCCGAGGTCCAGACGTCCATCGTCGCGTTCCGCCTCCGCCCGCCCCACCTCACCGAACCCGCCCTGGACGCCCTCAACCGCGAGCTGCCCGCCGCCGTCCAGCGCCGCGGCCGCGCCTTCGTCACCGGCGCCCGCCTCGCCGGCCGCGAGATGCTCCGCGCCTGCCTCCTCAACCCCGCCACCACCGAAACGGACCTGCGGATCCTGCTCGACGAAGTGAAGGCGGCCGGGCGCGGGGCGGCCGATGGACGGCACCATTAACCGTCAGGTCACGGGGGATTCGTGATCGTGAAACACCGGAGCGGCAGATTGATGGCATGGAGCACCTGGAGCAGCCGAAGCCCGAGACCGTCCACTCCCCGAACCCCTCCCGGGCCCAGCGCCGCGGCGGCCGTGGCCACCGGTGGCGCCGTGACGCGGTGGAACTCGCCGCCGTCTTCCTCTCGGTGACCGCCGCCGACCTGGTGGCCAAGCTCGTGGTGCACGGGCCGGACGGGCCGGTGGTGCTCGCCGCGTCCGCCACCGCGTTGCTCGCCACCGCGCTGTTCCACAGCTGGTGGTCGCACCGGCACCAGTTGCACGGACCACCCGGGCCGGACGCGCCCGCGCCACCGGCCGGGCCGGCGGTGCGGGCCGAGCCGCTGAAGGGGCCGCTGCACGACTTCGAGGAGACCGCGCTGTGGCGGGTCCGCACCACGGTGCGGGACTCCCCCGGCAGTCTGGCCCGGGTCTGCGCGGCCTTCGCGGCGCGGCAGGTGAACATCGTCTCGATGCAGTCCCACCCGCTGCCGTCCGGCGCCGTGGACGAGTTCTTCGTCCGCGCGCCGCGCTCGCTGGCCCGGGCCGACCTGGCCGCGCTGGTGGCCGGGGCCGGCGGGCAGGACATCTGGACCGGCCCGGCCGACGCCCACGACCTGGTGGACGTGCCGACCCACGTGCTGGCGCTGGCCACCCGGACCGCGCTGGACGCCGCCGAGCTGCCGGTCGCGCTGCGCCGGCTGTTCGGGCAGTGCAGCATCCGGCAGTACCCGGGCGGTGCCGCCCGCGGCGGCGCCGGGGTGGACGGGCACGTGCTGCGGCTGCCGGTGCCCTCCGGGGACCTGATCGAACTCACCCGCCCGCAGCTGCCGTTCACCCCGACCGAGTTCGCCCGGGCGCAGGCGCTGGTCGAGCTGGACACCCTGCTCGGCCCCCGGGTGCCGGACGTCCGGTCCCGGCTGAGCCTGCCGGCCGGCGCCGACCTGACCGTGCGGCGCGCGGACGCGGACGACAAGGCGGCCGCGCTGGCGATGCACCACCGCTGCTCCCCCGACGCGCTGCGCAAGCGCTACCACGGGCCGGTCCGGGACGCCGACCGCTACCTGGACCACCTGCTGGACGCCCGGCACGGCCAGACCCTGGCGGTCGAGGCGGCCGACGGGCGGATCGTCGCCCTCGGGCACCTGATGTGGGACGACGACAGCGCGGAGGTGGCGGTGCTGGTCGAGGACGCCTGGCAGCGGCGCGGGCTGGGCCTGGACCTCATGCGGCGGATGTCGGCGCTGGCCCTGGAGGCGGGGGTGGACACGGTGTACGCGGTCACCCAGTCGTCCAACTCCGGGCTGATCGCCACCATGCGCCGGCTGGCGGCGCCGCTGGACTACCAGGTGGAGGAGGGGACGCTGGTCATCACGGCGCACCTGGCGGAGGCGGCCGAGGAGCTGCCGGTGCCCTGGCAGACGCGCCCGGGCCGGTGAACGGGACTGGTGAACGGGACTGGTGAACGACGCAGGTGAGCGGGGCCGGTGAGCGGGGCCGCTGGGTCTGGTAATCATCCGGTCATTTCTTCACCACACCCTCACCAAGGCCCCCTCCCGCCCCGGGCCGGCCGGCCCCCCGCACCGGCCGGCCCGGGGCGCGCGCGGAACCGCCGCGCCCCGCTCACGCGTCCACGACGGCGAACGGCCCCTCCGTACACCGCCGGTCCCGACTCCGCGTCAGGCCCGCCCGAGCGGGCTCTCCGGGCACGTCCCAGCAGGCGGCGCGGGGTCCGGGGCGCCGAGCCCGGCGGCGGAGTCGGTAGGCTGATCCCGTCCCCGCCGCCCCACGGCCCGCAGTCCGGCCCCCGGGCGGTGCCGCAGCAAGGAGGAACCACTGAGCATGGCAGGCACCGAATCGGAGCCCACAGGCGCACGCGACGCCTCGCTGCCGGCGCGCGCGAAGATCGCGGTGACCGCCGGCAAGGTGGCCGCCGCCGTCTCCCGCAAGGCCGGGCGCGGCAGCGGCTCGGTGATCGGCGGCAAGGTCGCCCTGAGGCTCGACCCCGATCTGCTCGCCACCCTCGCCGAGAACCTCGACGTGGTGCTGGTCAGCGCCACCAACGGCAAGACCACGACCACCCGCCTGATCGCCGAGGCGCTGCGCGCCGCCGGCCCGGTGGTCTCCAACGCGCTGGGCGCCAACATGCCGGCCGGCATCACCTCCGCCCTGGCCGGCGGCTCGGACGCCCGCTTCGGCGTCATCGAGGTCGACGAGAAGTACCTGGCGATGGTGGCCCGGGACACCCGCCCCAAGGCGATCGCCCTGCTCAACCTCTCCCGCGACCAGCTCGACCGTGCCGCCGAGACCCGCATGATGGCGGAGAAGTGGCGCGAGGGCCTGCAGGACACCGAGGCCGTGGTGATCGCCAACGCCGACGACCCGCTGGTGACCTGGGCCGCGTCCTCCTGCAAGAAGGTGGTCTGGGTGGCCGCCGGACAGGCGTGGAAGGAGGACGCCTGGTCCTGCCCCGCCTGCGGCGGTGTGATGCAGCGCCCCGGCGACGACTGGTTCTGCCAGGAGTGCGGCTTCCGGCGCCCCAACCCGCACTGGGCCCTGCAGGGCACCCACGTGATCGACCCGCAGCGCGGCGCCTGGCCGATCCAGCTCCAGCTGCCCGGCCGGGCCAACCTGGCCAACGCCACCAGCTCGGCCGCCGTCGCCGCCGTCTTCGGCGTCTCCCCGCAGGTCGCGCTGGAGCGGATGCGCTCGGTCACCGCGGTGGCCGGCCGCTACGACGTCGTCCAGTACCAGGGCCGCGACATCCGGCTGCTGCTGGCCAAGAACCCGGCCGGCTGGCTGGAGACCTTCTCGCTGATCGACGGCCCGCCGACCCCGGTGGTGCTCTCGGTCAACGCGCTCGACGCCGACGGCACCGACACCTCCTGGCTGTGGGACGTCGACTACGAGCGGCTCGCCGGACACCCGGTGTTCGTGCTGGGCCAGCGCAAGCTGGACCTGGCGGTGCGCCTGGAGGTCGCCGGGCTGCAGTTCCACGTCGTGGACTCGCTGGAGCAGGCGGTCCGGATGGCGCCGCCCGGCCGGATCGAGGCGATCGCCAACTACACCGCCTTCCAGCAGCTGCGGAAGGTCGTGGCCGGCTGATGCCGGACCGCCACCGAGCAGCCCCAGCAGCCCACCGCACGTACGTCATGGAAGGCCTTCGAGGATGAGTGAGAGCAGCCTGCGCGTGGTCTGGGTCTACCCCGACCTGCTCAGCACCTACGGCGACCGGGGCAACGCCCTGGTCGTGGAGCGCCGGGCCCGCCAGCGCCATCTCAACGTGACCCGGATCGACGTCCGCTCCGACCAGGCGGTGCCCACCAGCGGCGACATCTACCTGATCGGCGGCGGCGAGGACCGTCCGCAGCGACTGGCCGCCGAGCGGCTGCGCAACGACTCCGGGCTGGTGCGGGCCTCGGAGAACGGCGCGATCATCTTCGCGGTCTGCGCCGGCTACCAGATCCTCGGCCACGAGTTCGTCAACGACCTCGGCCAGCGCGAGCCGGGCCTCGGCCTGCTGGACGTCTGGACCACCCGCGGCGAGGGCGAGCGCTGCGTCGGCGACGTGCTGGCCGACG
Organism: Kitasatospora sp. NPDC097605; assembly: GCF_040302725.1. NCBI lineage: Bacteria > Bacillati > Actinomycetota > Actinomycetes > Kitasatosporales > Streptomycetaceae > Kitasatospora > Kitasatospora sp. NPDC097605. The sequence goes on from NZ_JBEOSF010000010.1 coordinate 157,085, forward strand.
TGGACCCGCAGCTCGGCCTGCCGCAGCTGACCGGGTTCGAGAACCACCAGGGCGTGACCCACCTCGGCCAGGGCGTCAAGCCGCTGGCCCGGGTCACCGCCGGCCGGGGCAACGGCACCGGCGACGGCACCGAGGGCGCCTTCCGCGAGACCGTCTTCGGCACCTACCTGCACGGTCCCGTGATGGCGCGCAACCCCGCCGTCGCGGACATGCTGATCAAGCTGGCGCTGGACGTGAACGCCCTGCCGCCGGCCGACACCACCTGGTACGACGCGCTGCGCGCCGAGCGCATCGCGGCCACGACCCGCCCCGCGTAGCACGTCCCGCGCCCGTCGGACCCGGGTGCCCGCCATGCGGTCACCCGGTCCACCGACGGGCCGGAACGTACGACAATGGGGCTGCCCCTCCCCGGGGCTGCCGGCTGCAACCCTCCTCGGCAGCAGGCTGCACTTCCACGCGGGGGCGCCGACGGCGCCGCTCCCGCGTCGGCTCCTGCCCGGCCGGACGCAGGGGCCGTATGCTCGGAATCCACGGCCGTTTCCGGATGATCTGTCCGGATCGGCCGGTCCTTCACCCGGCGGCCATCTCCGCGTCAACCCGGCGCGGGAAGGGCTCGCTACGGTGGCGGTCCGTCGTCCCAGCCTGTAGTCCGGCCGTTCCTCGGTTCTGCTCGGGAGTTGCAAAACAATGCGTATTGGAGTGCTGACCAGCGGCGGTGACTGCCCCGGCCTGAACGCGGTGATCCGCTCCGTGGTCCACCGGGGGGTGGTCGACCACGGCGACGAGATCATCGGGTTCGAGGACGGCTGGCGCGGTTTCCTGGAAGGGCACCACCGGCCCCTGACCCTCGACTCGGTGAGCGGCATCCTCGCCCAGGGCGGCACCATCCTCGGTTCCTCCCGGGTGCAGCCCAGCCACCTGCGCGACGGCGTCGAGCGTGCCAAGCAGTACTGCGCGGACCTCGGCCTGGACGCGGTGATCCCGATCGGCGGCGAGGGCACCCTGAAGGCCGCGAAGCTGATGAGCGACGCGGGCCTGCCGATCGTCGGCGTGCCGAAGACCATCGACAACGACATCGCCTGCACCGACGTCACCTTCGGCTTCGACACCGCCGTGTCGGTCGCCACCGACGCGCTGGACCGGCTGAAGACCACCGCCGAGTCCCACCAGCGGGTCATGGTCGTCGAGGTCATGGGCCGGCACACCGGCTGGATCGCGCTGAACGCGGGCATGGCGGCCGGCGCGCACGCGATCGTCGTCCCGGAGCGCCCGTTCCACATCGAGAAGCTCACCGCCGTCGTGCGGGAGCGCTTCGACCGGCAGAAGAAGTTCGCCATCGTGGTCTGCGCCGAGGGCGCCAAGCCCGAGCCCGGCACCATGCACTGGGAGGAGGGCACCAAGGACATCTACGGCCACGAGCGCTTCACCGGCATCGCCACCCAGCTCTCCCGCGAGCTGGAGCACCGGCTCGGCAAGGAGGCCCGTCCGGTGATCCTCGGCCACACCCAGCGCGGCGGCACCCCGACCGCCTACGACCGGGTGCTCGCCACCCGGTTCGGCTGGCACGCGGTGGAGGCCGTCCACAAGGGCGCCTTCGGGCACATCACCGCGCTGCAGGGCACCAGCATCAACCTGGTGCCGCTGGGCGAGGCGGTGGCCGAGCTGAAGACCGTGCCGGCCGACCGCTACCTGGAGGCGGAGACGGTCATCTGACCGTTCCCTCCCCGAAGGACCGGAGCCCCGGCCCCCCGAGCGCGCGAGTCTCGGGGGGCCGGGGCCGTTCTCGGCAGCCGCCCTGCCGGGAGCGGGGTCCGTCGACGGACGGGTCGCCGGATCAGTAGCCGGTGTCGTAGGTGTAGGTACCGCTGTGGTTGAGCATGTCGGCCGGGGAGACGGTGTTCCACGGCTTCATCGGCTCGTTGAGGTCGACCACGTCCGGCGTGCCGGCCGTCGGCAGGTAGGTCTTGGTGGGGTTGCGCTTCTGCCACTCGGACCAGAGCTTGTCGACGAAACAGTGGTGCAGCCAGAACACCGGGTCGTTGGGCGACATCCCGGTGGCCATCTGGCCGCCCACCCAGACGTGCACCCGGTTGTGCAGGTTGACCCCGCGCCACCCCTCCAGGTTGTTGCGGAAGCCGGTCGAGGAGCTGTTCCACGGCGCGGCGTCGTAGGTGGTGATGGCGAGCACCGACTCGGTGTCGGGGCGAGTGGGCAGCTGGGCCACCCCGGTGCCGAGCTGGCGGCGCAGGTAGGTGCGGCTGTCGGTGTTGACGTTGAGCCGCCAGTTGCCGGTGGAGAAGGCGAACGGCCCGGTGGTCACCTGGCCGTCGCCGGCCCGCCCGTTGCCGCCCATGAAGTCCGCGCCCCACAGGCCGGAGGTCGCCGAGCGGTCGGCGGTCCAGTCCCAGTACGGGAGGGTGACGCTCGGGTCGACGGCCTGCAGCGCCTGCTCGAACTCCAGCAGGTACTGGCGGTGCCAGGGCAGGAAGGACGGCGAGCGGTGGCCGGTGCGCTCGCCGTTGTCGACGTCGCTGAGGATGAACTGGTTGTGGGTGGTGACGAACGGGTCGTAGCCGCCGTTCGCCTTGAGCGCCAGCACCGCGTTGACGAAGGCGCGCTTCTCCTGGGCCGTCAGGGTCGCCTGGTTCTTGCGGACTCCCATGAGTCCCCCCTCTTGTGGTGGATGTCGGGTGGTGGCCGGATCAGGCGGTCGTGAGCGGGACGAGCGTGGCGCCCTGCAGGTCGTTGACGGCGGCCCGGGCGAGCGCGCGCGGCGTCGCGAAGGTCTGGTAGTGGTTGACCACGCTGATCCAGGTGCCGTCGGCGTTGCGCATCATGTGCAGTTCGTCGCCGTCGATCCGCACCTCGTAGCCGGTGCCGGTGCCGGTGCCGCCGTGCTGGTGGCTCCCCCCGTCGACCGGGCGGCCCTGGATCCGCCGGCCCTGGAAGATTTCGTCGAAGCTGTCGGAAGCGCCGGGATCGGCGGCGGTGGCCGCCCCTCCTCCCGGGCCGGCCACGCCGATCACGACCGTCCCGCCGGCGACGGCCAGGGCGGCCGCGGCCCCCTGGAGCATCCGCCTGCGGGTCAGCTCGGTGCCGTGGGTGTCCTCGGACATGCTGAATACCCCCTCGTGTGCCTCAGCTTTTGTTAAGGCACAGTTCACAAACGATTGGTGAATCGTCAATCAAAGGCGATTTCTTGATCGGAATCGCCATTTCGATGCTCGCAAGGGTTTTTGACCTAGGGAACAGCCGATCGGCGGGGGTACGGAGGGTTGCGCTCACATCCGGACATCTTTTGCCGCGCCTTGACCCATGGCCCAGAGTGGACCGCATGGAGATCCTCGCGTACGGCGTGCAGGCGGACGAGCGGCCGCTGCTGGAGAAGGCCTTCGCGGACCGGCACGAGCTGCGCTGCCTGTCCGTCTTCCTCAACCGCGACACCGCCCCGCTCGCCGCCGGCTACCCCGCCGTCAGCAGCAGCGTCAACGACGTCCTCGACGCCGAGACGCTCACCGCCCTCGCCGCGGGCGGCACCAAGCTGATCGCCCAGCGCTCCACCGGCTTCAACAACATCGACCTCGACGCCGCCGCCGACCTCGGCCTCACCGTCGCCCGGGTCTCCCACTACAGCCCGTACGCGGTCGCCGAACACGCCTGGGCCCTCGCGCTGGCCGTCAACCGGCGCCTCACCCGGGCCGCCAACCGCTCCCGCGAGTTCGACTTCCGCCTCGACGGCCTGCTCGGCCGCGACATCCACGGCATGACCGTCGGCGTCATCGGCACCGGCAAGATCGGCGAGTGCTTCGCCCGCATCGCGGCCGGCTTCGGCACCGAACTCCTCGGCTGGGACATCGCCCCCAACCCCGCCTGCCTCGACCTCGGCATGACCTACACCGAACTCCCCGAACTCCTCACCCGCGCCGACCTCATCAGCCTCCACGTCCCCCTGCTCCCCGCCACCCACCACCTCATCGACGGCGCCGCCCTCGCCCGCATGAAGGACGACGCCATCCTCGTCAACTCCAGCCGCGGCGGCCTCGTCGACAGCGCCGCCCTGGTCGAGACCCTGCGCGCCGGCCGCCTCTCCGGCGTCGGCCTCGACGTCTACGAGGAGGAGACCGGCGTCTTCTTCACCGACCGCTCCATCCAGGGCATCACCGACGACGTCCTCGCCCGCCTCGTCACCTTCCCCCAGGTCCTCGTCACCAGCCACCAGGCCTACTTCACCCACACCGCCGTCGGCCAGATCATCGCCACCACCGCCCGCAACATCGACGACCACGCCGCCGGCCGCACCAACGAGAACACCCTCGTCCCACGGGCCTGATCCCGCGATCCGTCCCGGCCTCGCTCGGCCGTCCGGCCGGAGGCGGCGGCTGGCGGGGCCGGGCGGGGCGGGGGTCGGGGGGTGGGGCGAGGTAAGGCCCGCCTAGGCTGTAGGGCGAAGCAAAACGGGCGAACCGGACCCGATCAGGGGACGTGACGAGGGAAAGCAGGACCCGCCGATGGGCGACGGAATGTCAGGCATGCACCACCACGGCGGGATGACCGAACTCGGCCCCTTCTCGCTCTCCAACGTGCTCACCTGGTCCCCCGACTGGGTGTTCCTGATCGGCAGCCTGGCCGCGCTCGCGTTGTACGTCACCGGGGTGGTCCGGCTGCGGCGGCGCGGCGACAGCTGGCCGGTCGGGCGGACGGTGGCCTGGGCGCTCGGCGTCGGCACGGTGATCCTGGTCACCTGCACCGGGCTGAACGACTACGGCATGGTGCTGTTCAGCGCGCACATGATGCAGCACATGGTGCTCTCGATGCTGTCGCCGATCCTGCTGCTGCTCGGCGGGCCGATCACGCTGGCGCTGCGCGCGCTGCGGCCGGCCGGCAAGGGGCGCCCGCGCGGGCCGCGCGAGCTGCTGGTGGCGCTGCTGCACTCGACCTACATCAAGGTGGTCTCGCACCCGGCGTTCACCATCCCGCTGTTCATCGCGAGCCTGTACGGCGTCTACTTCACCCCGCTGTTCGACTTCCTCATGCAGTACCGGCTCGGGCACATCTTCATGATGGTCCACTTCCTGGCGACCGGGCTGGTGTTCTTCTGGCCGATCATGGGCGTGGACCCGGGCCCGCACCGGCCCGGCCATGTGATGCGGATCATCGAGCTGTTCATGGGCATGCCGTTCCACGCGTTCTTCGGCGTCGCGGTGATGATGGCCAACCACCAGCTGGTGAACACCTTCACCACCGAGGGCGCGCCGCCCGGCACCGACCTGCTGGCCGACCAGAAGCTCGCCGGTGGCATCACCTGGGCGTTCGGCGAGATCCCGACCGCGATCGTGCTGATCGCGCTGGTCTACCAGTGGATGAGCTCCGAGCAGCGGCTCTCCCGCCGCCGGGACCGCGCCGAGGACCGCAGCGGTGACGCCGAGCTGGCGGCGTACAACGCCTACCTGGCCTCGCTGGACCAGCGCAGCCGCCGGCCCGCGGCCGACGCCGGCTGAGCCGGCCAGGGCTGTCGGCCACAGCTGAACGAAGGAGCCCCCGTCCGGGTCCGGACGGGGGCTCCGGCGTTTCCTGGGCGGGGGCTCAGGCGCCGGCCGGGGTCTGCCGGGCGAGGCCGGCGACCAGGATGTCCAGGCCGAACTCGAAGCGCTCGTCGCCGACGTTGCGGGTCAGCGCGGCGGCCATCGAGGTGATCATCGGGTAGCGCTCGGCGGGGATGGTCGCGAAGTACCCGCGGATCCGGTCGGTGAACTCCTCGGTGTTGCCGCCGCCCCGGGTGGACGCCTCGAAGGCGGTCGCGGTGGTGTAGAGACCGAGCAGGTCGACCCCGTAGGCGGCGGTCTGCTCGTCCAGGCCGCCGGCCTTCAGCATGGCGAGCATGGCCTCGGCGATGTCCATCGCGTGCGGGGTGACCGGCACATTGGCGACCACGGCGGCCTTGGCCAGGTCGCGGTGGGAGAGCAGTGCCTCGCGGCAGGTCCGCAGCAGCCGCTTGATCTGCTCCTCCCAGCGCGCCGGGTCGGCCGGCTCCAGCTCGATCTCGGCGTAGGCGAGGTCCAGGACCTGTTCGAGCAGCTCCTCCTTGGAGCCGACGTGGGCGTAGAGGCTGGCGGCGCCGGTGCCGAGCTCCTGGCCGACCCGGCGCATGCTGAGCGCGTCCATGCCCTCGGCGTCGACGATCCGCAGCGCCGCCTCGACGATCCGCTCCCGGCTCAGCGGCTGCCGCCTGGGGGCGGCCTTCGCCTTCCCCCGCCAGTGCTCGGGCCAGCCGGAACGCGGGGCGGCACTGGTCATGGGGGCTCCTTCGTGGTCGGCGACGGATCCCAGATTACTTGACACGAACACCGTTCCATGGGAGAACACTGTTCGTTGAACCAAACAGTGTTCGTTCCGACGAACGTCGTTCGTCGACAGCTCTGATTCCGGAGAGCACCTCCATGACCAGTCAGATCGCCCCTCCCCAGGCCCCCGCGTCCCCGTCCGCCGGCTACCGGCTGCGCTGGGCGGGCCTCGCCGTCATCCTCGCCGCCGAGGTGATGGACCTCCTCGACACCACGATCGTCGGCGTCGCGGCGCCCGCCGTCCGGCAGGACCTCGGCGGCAGCGACGCCCAGATCCAGTGGATCACCGCGTCCTACACGCTCGCCTTCGCCGTCCTGCTGATCACCGGCGGCCGGCTCGGCGACCTCTTCGGCCGCAAGCGCCTGTTCGTCCTCGGCGCGGCCGGCTTCACCCTCGCCTCGGTGCTCTGCGCGGCGGCGCCCGGCGCCGGCACCCTGATCGCCGCCCGCACCGTGCAGGGCCTGTTCGCGGCGCTGCTCATCCCGCAGGGGCTCGGGCTGATCAAGTCGATGTTCCCGCCGAAGGAGGTCGGCGCGGCGTTCGGCCTGTTCGGCCCCGTGCTGGGCCTCTCCTCGGTGCTCGGGCCCACCCTCGGCGGCTACCTCACCGACGCCGACCTGTTCGGCCTCGGCTGGCGGACCGTCTTCCTGATCAACCTGCCGGTCGGCCTGCTCGCCGCGCTCGCCGCCCTCCGGATCCTGCCCGCCGACCGCGTCACCCGCACCACCGGCGCCGGGCGGCTCGACCCCGTCGGCGTGCTGGTGCTCGGCCTCGCCGTGCTGCTGCTGGTCTACCCGCTGGTCCAGGGCCGCGAGCTGGACTGGCCGCTCTGGACCTTCCTCTCGATGGCGGCCTCGGTCCCGGTCCTGTGGCTCTTCGCCCGGCACCAGCGCGGCGTCCTGCGACGCGGCGGCACCCCGCTGATCGAGCCCTCGCTGTTCACCAAGCGGCCCTTCGTCTCGGCGCTCGCCACCGGGCTGGTGTTCTTCGCCGCGCTCTCCGGGCTGATGCTGGTCTTCACCCTCCACCTGCAGCTCGGCCTCGGCTGGACGCCGCTGCACGCCGGGCTCTCGATGATCCCGCTGTCGATCGGCGTGGTGGTCGGCGCCGTCCTCTCCGGCGGACTGCTGGCCCCGCGGCACGGCCGCCGGGTGCTGCACGGCGGCATCGCCGTCGCCGCCGCGGGCGCGCTGGGCCTGTGGGTCACCGTCGAGCGCGGGGCCGAGGGGCTCACCAGCTGGCAGCTGGTCCCGGCGCTCGCCCTCACCGGGCTGGGCCTCGGCCTGGTCATGGCGCCGTTCTTCGACATCGCGCTGGCCGGGGTCGAGGAGTCCGAGACCGGCTCCGCCTCCGGCGTCCTCAACGCCCAGCAGCAGCTCGGCGGCTCGATGGGCGTGGCGCTGCTCGGCACCGCGTTCTTCGGCTGGGCCGGCACCGACGGCTTCCGGCACGCGGCCGGCTGGACGTACGGCCTGATCGCGGCGCTGCTCGCGGCGGCCTTCGTGGTCGCCTTCCTGCTCCCCCGGCACGCCCGCCCCGAGGGCGAGGGGCACTGAGCCCCCCGCGGGGAGACCGCCGGGAAGGGCCGGGAGGCCCCGGAGGTCCGTGATCGGACCTCCGGGGCCTCCCGGGTTCAGCTGCGGCGCCGTCCGGCTCAGCCGAGGCTGGCGAGCGCCTCGTTGAGGGTCTTCGACGGGCGCATCACGGCCGCGGCCTTGGCCGGGTCCGGCTGGTAGTAGCCGCCCAGGTCGACCGGGGAGCCCTGCACCGCGACGAGCTCCTCGACGATGGCCTGCTCCTGCTCGGTCAGCGTCTTGGCCAGGCCCTCGAAGGCCTGCGCGAGCGCGGCGTCCTCGGTCTGGCCGGCCAGCTCCTGGGCCCAGTAGGTGGCCAGGTAGAAGTGGCTGCCGCGGTTGTCGATGCCACCGAGGCGGCGGCTCGGCGACTTGTCCTCGTTGAGGAAGGTGCCGGTGGCGCGGTCCAGGGTGTCGGCCAGCACCTGGGCGCGGGCGTTGCCGGTGGTGCGGGCCAGGTGCTCGAAGCTGGCGGCCAGCGCGAAGAACTCGCCCAGGCTGTCCCAGCGCAGGTAGTTCTCCTTGACCAGCTGCTGGACGTGCTTCGGGGCGGAGCCGCCGGCGCCGGTCTCGAACAGGCCGCCGCCGTTGATCAGCGGGACGACCGACAGCATCTTGGCGCTGGTGCCCAGCTCCAGGATCGGGAACAGGTCGGTCAGGTAGTCGCGCAGCACGTTGCCGGTGACCGAGATGGTGTCCTCGCCGCGGCGGATGCGCTCCAGCGAGAACGTGGTGGCCTCGACCGGGGACTTGATCTCGATCTGCAGGCCGGTGGTGTCGTGGTCGGCCAGGTAGGTCTTGACCTTCTCGATCAGCACGGCGTCGTGGGCGCGGCTCTCGTCCAGCCAGAAGACGGCCGGGCTGCCGGTGACCCGGGCGCGGGTGACGGCCAGCTTCACCCAGTCGCGGATCGGCAGGTCCTTGGTCTGGCAGGAGCGGAAGATGTCGCCCGGCTGGACGGCCTGCTCCAGGACGACCTCGCCGGTGGCGGCGTCGACCAGGCGCACGGTGCCGGCGGCCGCGATCTCGAAGGTCTTGTCGTGGCTGCCGTACTCCTCGGCGGCCTGGGCCATCAGGCCGACGTTCGGGACCGAGCCGATGGTGGCCGGGTCCAGGGCGCCGTGGGCGCGGCAGTCGTCGATGACGGCCTGGTAGACGCCCGCGTAGCTGCTGTCCGGCAGCACGGCGAGGGTGTCGGCCTCCTGGCCGTCCGGGCCCCACATGTGGCCGGAGGTGCGGATCATGGCCGGCATCGAGGCGTCGACGATGACGTCGCTCGGCACGTGCAGGTTGGTGATGCCCTTGTCGGAGTCGACCATGGCCAGGGCCGGGCCGGCGGCCAGCTCGGCCTCGAAGGAGGCCTTGATCTCCTCGCCCAGGTGCGGGACGTTGTCCAGGCCGGCCAGGATGCCGCCGAGGCCGTTGTTCGGGTTCAGGCCCGCCGCGACGAGCACCTCGCCGTACTTGGCGAAGGTCTGCGGGAAGAAGGCGCGGACCACGTGGCCGAAGATGATCGGGTCGGAGACCTTCATCATGGTGGCCTTCAGGTGGACCGAGAACAGCACGCCGCGGGCCTTGGCCTCGGCGACCTGCGCGGCCAGGAACTCGTTCAGCGCGGCGGCGCGCATGACCGAGGCGTCCACGACCTCGCCGGCCAGCACCGGGACGGACTCGCGCAGCACGGTGGTGGCGCCGTCCTCGGCGACCAGCTCGATGCGCAGCGCGCCGTCCGCGGCGATGACGGTCGACTTCTCGGTGGAGCGGAAGTCGTTCTCGCCCATGGTGGCGACATTGGTCTTGGAGTCGGCCGACCAGGCGCCCATGCGGTGCGGGTGGGTCTTGGCGTAGTTCTTGACCGACGCGGGGGCGCGGCGGTCCGAGTTGCCCTCGCGCAGGACCGGGTTGACGGCGCTGCCCTTGACCTTGTCGTACCGGGCGCGGACGTCCTTGTCCTCGTCGGTCTGCGGGTCGTCCGGGTAGTCCGGCAGCGCGTAGCCCTGCGCCTGCAGCTCGGCGATGGCGGCCTTGAGCTGCGGGATGGATGCCGAGATGTTCGGCAGCTTGATGATGTTGGCGCCCGGGGTCTTGGCGAGCGCGCCCAGCTCGGCGAGCGCGTCGCCGATCCGCTGGTCCTCGGTCAGACGCTCCGGGAAGCTCGCGATGATTCGCCCGGCGAGGGAGATGTCGCGAGTCTCCACCTTCACGCCCGCCGTCGAGGCGTACGCCTGGACCACCGGCAGGAACGAGTACGTTGCCAGGGCCGGCGCCTCGTCGGTGTGCGTATAGATGATGGTCGAGTCAGTCATCGGTACTCCGCTTCACGTCTCCAACGTCTTGACGTCAAGATATCTCGTGACCGCCCCTCCGCTCCACCTCCCCCCGGATTCGGATCAGCTCCACCGTCGTCCCGACGCCGCCGCGGGGCAAGCGGAGCGGTCCGGGAGGCCCCGTCCGGTGAGCGGTGCACCCGACCGTCAGGACTTCGTCAACGCAGTGCTGCATTCGGTCAACGCTGCGTCAGGGCGGTTCTCCGCGTGCCCGGGCCAGCCCTAGCGTCATGAGGAGCAGTTCCGAGCAGTCCCGGCAGGCCCCACTCCATCACTCGGGAGCATCCGCATGGCCCGCGTCGTCGTCTGGCACGTCCCGGTCACCGTCACTGGACGGACCACCTCCCTGCGTCTCTTCCGCCTGCGCGACGGCCGCCGCTGCGCGGTCGGCTTCAGTTCGGCGGGCGCGCTCGCCGAACTGCTCGGCCCGGAGCAGGCCGCCGTCGTCCTCGGCGAACCGGCGCTGCGCGCGCTGACCGCACCGCTCGGCATCGAGGAGCTGGTCCTGGACCCGCGGCTGGTCGCGCCCCCGGTGACCGCCCCGGACGCCCGGCCGGACGCCGGGCACCCCTCCCCCCGCTCCGGCGCACGGCTCCAGCGCCGGTGAGCGCACTCCACCTCGTCCCGGGCGCGCCGCAGCCCGAGCCGGCCCGCCCGCTCCAGGCCCTCGCCCGGGTGAGCTACGGCCCGGTCCCGCTGGACTTCGACCGGCTGGCCGCCGAGCTGCCGGCGGTGCAGAGCGGCCTGGCACTGGCCGGCGACGCCGACCTCGAACTGCGGCTCGCCTGCACCGGCCCGGAGGAGTTACGGGCCGTCTCCGCCGCCCTGCTCCGGGCCGGCGCCGCGCACGTCCACGTCGACCTGGTGCTGCGCGCCCTGGTCCCCGGCCAGCCGGCCCTGCGGCCGGTGCCCTGACACCGCCGCCCCGGGTTCCCGCGCCCGCCCGCCGTCCGGACAGCGGGCGGGCGGGCGCGGGGCACTGCTCAGCGAAGCACCGTTCAGCGGGACACCGTTCAGCGGGGCACCGCTCAGCGCCGGGTGAGCACGGCGACGGCGGTGAGCAGCAGGGCAGACCCGGCCGGCAGGGCCGGGGTGAGCGGCTCGCCGAGGAAGGCCACGCCGAGGACGGCGGCGGTGGCCGGCTCCAGCAGCACCAGCACGGCCGCGGTGGCCCCCGGTACGACGGCCAGCCCGGCGAAGTACCAGCGGTAGGCGAGCAGCGTCGGCACCGTGCCCAGGAACAGCAGCGCGGCGGCCGTCGTCAGCGGTGCGCCGGCGGTCGGCAGCACGCCGCCGTCCACGGTGAGGGCGAGCGGCAGCAGGCAGAGCAGGCCGGTGGCGAACGCCCCGGTCGAGGCGCGGGCCGTGCCGCCGGCGCGGGCCCAGAGGGTGAGTCCGCTCTGCCCGGCGCCGGCCAGGACGGCGAGCGCCGTCCCGAGCACGGGCCGCGGGCCGCCCGCCGGCCCGGCCAGCAGCAGGACCAGCCCGCCCAGGGCGAGCAGATTGGCGGCCACCGACCGGCCGGTGAGCCGTTCACCGAGCAGCAGGTGGGCACCGAGGCTGGTGAGCACCGGCCCGGCGCCGATGGTCACCAGGGTGCCGAGGCCGAGCCCGGCGTAGCGGACCGAGCCGAAGTACGCGCACTGGCTGACCGCCAGCCCGAGCCCGGTGAGCACGGCGGCGCGGCGCGGCCCGGCGGCGGCCCGGGCGGGCAGCAGGGCGAGGCAGCCGGCGGCGACGGCGAACCGCCAGGCGCAGACGGCGACCGGGCCGAGCCCGGCGGCGCCCATCAGCAGGGCGGCCACGGCTCCGCCCGCGCCCCAGGCGACGGCGGCGGCCGAGATGGACAGCAGGCCGTGCCGGACCGGCACGGCGGCATGAGTGGTCATGTGTTCGTTCTCCACGACGGGGTGCCGGGCGGGGCCCGGCCGGATGAGGTCCACCGGTGGTGCGGGCGGCACTCATCGGCCCGGGAACGGCGGAGCCGCCGGGCTGGGTGCGTGGAGTGGGCCGCCCGCTAGCGGACGGGCGGCGGCAGGATCCGGGAACGCATGGCGGTCACCCTACGCGATCGGGGCGGCGGATGCATCTCTATACGAACGGTCCGATTTTTATAACCACCTTCGCCTTATCATCCCGGACGGGGGCGAATCAATGCTCAAATCTGGCTCAAATTCCTAAATTACTCATCCGTCACGTAACGGGTGCATGAACTGATGGCCGCCTACCTGCGGAAATATCCTGCGAAGTAGGTAAACATTCAGTAATGAAATCTGTGCAGATGTCTCTGAATCCGCCTACCGTGTGTCAACTCTCCGCGCTCCGCACGACCGGAGCCCCCACAGCACAGAGAGATTGCGCATGGCCTCCCTCAACCAGCTCTCCCCGCCCGGTACGGGCACCGGTCCCGGCACCGGGACCACCACCCACCGGTCGCTCCGCCGCGAAGTCGGCCTCATCGGCCTCATGTGGGCCTCGGTCGGCTCGATCATCGGCTCGGGCTGGCTCTACGGCGCCAAGAACGCCGTCGTCGTCGCCGGACCGGCGGCGCTCATCGCCTGGGGCATCGGCGCGGTCGCCATCGTGCTGCTCGCCTTCGTGCACGCCGAGCTCGGCGGCATGTTCCCGGTCGCCGGCGGCACCGCCCGCTACCCGCACTACGCCTTCGGCGGGCTGGCCGGCATGTCGTTCGGCTGGTTCTCCTGGCTCCAGGCCGCCACCGTCGCGCCCATCGAGGTCGAGGCGATGATCGGCTACGCCGGGCACTGGGAGTTCGCGCAGGGCCTCCTCAACGACAACGGCACCCTCACCGCGAGCGGCATGGTCGTCGCCGTGCTGCTGATGGCCCTGTTCGTGGCGGTCAACTTCCTCGGCGTCCGGGTGCTCGCCCGCACCAACAGCGCGGCCACCTGGCTGAAGATCTTCGTCCCGCTGTTCGCGATCTTCGTGCTGGCCGTGACCAACTTCCACGGCTCCAACTTCTCCTCGCACGGCTTCGCCCCGTTCGGCATCAAGGGCGTGCTGACCGCGGTCAGCGCCAGCGGCATCATCTTCGCGCTGCTCGGCTTCGAGCAGGCGATCCAGCTGGCCGGCGAGAGCAAGAACCCCAAGCGCGACATCCCGCGCGCCGTGCTCGGCTCGGTCGCCATCGGCACCGCGATCTACGTGCTGCTGCAGGTCGTCTTCATCGCCGCGCTGCCCGCCGCCTCCTTCGCCAACGGCTGGGAGAACCTCGACTTCCCCGGCATCGACGGCCCGTTCGCCGGCCTCGCCACGGTGGTCGGCCTCGGCTGGCTGGCCTGGGTGCTGTACTTCGACGCCATCGTCTCCCCCGGCGGCACCGGCCTCATCTACACCACCTCCACCTCGCGCATCGCGTACGGCCTCAGCAAGAACGGCTACGCGCCGCAGCTGTTCGAGCGGGTCGACAAGCGCGGCGCGCCGTGGTTCGGCCTCATCATGTCGTTCGTCACCGGCGTCATCTGCTTCATGCCCTTCCCGAGCTGGCAGGAGCTGGTCGGCTTCATCACCTCGGCCAGCGTGCTGATGTACGCGGGCGCCCCGCTCGCCTTCGGCGCCCTGCGCCGCCGGCTGCCGGCCCGCGAGCGCTCGTACCGCCTGCCCGGCGGCGCGGCCGTCGCCCCGGCGTCCTTCATCGTCTCCAGCCTGATCATCTACTGGTCCGGCTGGCACACCCTGTCCCGCCTGGGCATCGCGATCGTCATCGGCTACCTGCTGCTCGGCAGCTACGCCACCTACGCCATCCGCAAGGGCCTGCCGAACGCCCCGCACATGGACTGGCGGGCCGCCCAGTGGCTGCCGGCCTACCTGCTGGGCCTCGGCCTGATCTCCTGGCAGGGCGGCTTCGGCGACGGCACCGGCCGGATCCCGATGTGGTGGGACATGGCCGCCGTCTCGGTCTTCTCGCTGGCGATCTACTACTGGGCGATCCGGGTCGCGCTGCCGGCCGAGATCATCGAGCGGAACATCGAGGACGTCGAGGTCGTCGACGAGGGCGGTCACTGACCTCGCGCCGGACATGACGAAGGGCCCGCCGGATGGTGCGACCGGCGGGCCCTCTGTTGCCGGCTACAGCGACAGCACCGACCGCAGCGCCCGCTCGATCTCCGCCTCCGGGTCGTCGGCGGGGTGCTCGGAGCGCCAGGCGACGAAGCCGTCCGGGCGCACCAGCAGGGCGCCGTCGGGGCGGATGCCGTGGACGGCGGCGAAGTCGGTGCCCGGCTCCGGGGCCAGGTCGTCGTCCGCGCCGTCGCCGATCCGGTAGGCGTCCAGCGGGACGGCCAGCCGGTCGGCCGCGCGGCGGGCGGCGTCCCGCCAGGCGGTGCCCGCCGAGCCGGCCAGCAGCACCATCGCCTGCTCGTACAGGTCGAGGGTGGACAGCCGCACGCCCGCGCGCAGCAGCCACTGGTGCGGCGCCCGGCTGCCCGGCTCGCCCGCCGACTCGAAGGCGTCCGGGACCACCGGGCCGGCCGGGTCGGTGCCGGTGACCGCGCCCTGCCGGTAGCGGTAGCCGAGCGCCACCGCCAGCACCCCGGCCTGCCGGCCGACGCCCGGGACGACGGCGTACCCGGGGTGGCTGTGCTCGGCGGAGCGGGCCGAGGCGCGCTCGCTGGTCACCCGCGCCACCGGACGGCGCTCCTGCCCGTAGGTCTCCAGCAGGCCCGGCCCGGCCCAGCCGCAGAGCACCGCGGCGAGCTTCCAGGCCAGGTTGTGCGCGTCCTGGATACCGGTGTTGGAGCCGAAGGCACCGGTCGGGGACATCTCGTGCGCCGAGTCCCCGGCCAGGAACACCCGCCCGGACGAGTAGCGCTCGGCGACCCGCTCGGCGGCGTGCCACGGGGCCTTGCCGGTCACCTCGACGTCCAGCTCGGGCATCCCGATCGCGGCCCGGATGTGCCGGGCGCAGCGCTCGTCGGTGAACGCCTCCAGCGGCTCGCCGTGCTCCGGGTGCCAGGGCGCGTGGAACACCCACTCCTCCCGGTTGTCGACCGGCAGCAGGGCGCCGTCCGCCTCCGGGTCGGTGAGGTAGCAGGCGATGAAGTGGCGGTCGCCGACCACCTCGGCCAGCCGCTTGGCCCGGAAGGTGATGCTGACGTTGTGGAACAGCTCGCCCTTCCCGCTCTGGCCGATGCCCAGCCGGGTGCGGACCGGGCTGCGCGGGCCGTCCGCCGCGAGCAGGTACTCCGCCCGGACGACCCGCTCCTCGCCGCTCTCCCGGCTGCGCAGCAGCGCGCTCACCCCGTCGGCGTCCTGCTCGAAGGAGAGCAGCTCGGTGCCGAAGCGGATCTCGGCGCCCAGCTCGCGGGCCGCGCGGCGGAGCACCGGCTCCAGGTCGTTCTGGCTGCACAGGCACCAGGAGCTGGGGCTGAACCGGGCCAGGCGCCCGCCCGGGTCGATCTCCCGGAACAGCCACTCCTGCTCCTCGCCGGTCAGCGAGGGGGCCTGCAGGATGCCGTGGTTCGGGGCCAGCACGGACGCGGCCTCGCGGATCGCCGTCTCGATCCCGGCCACCCGGTACAGCTCCATGGTCCGTACGTTGTTGCCTCGGCCGCGCGGGTGATGCGAGGTGTCGGCGTGCTTCTCGACCAGCAGGTGCCTGACACCCAGTCGGCCGAGGAAGAGCGAGGCCGACAGCCCGACCAGCGAGCCGCCGACGATCAGGACCGGTACCCGGTCGTCCACCTTCGGATTCATCAATTGCTCCAGCCTGTACAGGAGTTCGGGGCCGCATGCGGGGCTCGGCGCGGCCCTCGGAGGGGCCCGCGGGCAACGACGGCCCGGTCCTACCGTCCCCCGCCGCGGGAGCGTTGTGCCGTCTCTTCGCCCGGATGGCCCGCATATCTCGCGCCACCCGGGAGCGCCGCGCACGATCGACCTCAGGCCTGATGGCCGACCGCCACCGCAGCACCCCTCCCGCCGGGGGCCGCCCCGGCCCCCTCCGGCACCGGCGCCGCCGCACGCGGCCCCCGACGCGCGCGGCCCAGAAGCAGAAAGTGGATCATGACGACTCTGTCCGAACCGCCCGCCCGGCAGCACTCCTCCTCCGAGACCCGCCTGCGGGTGGTGCTGATGCTGGAGATCCAGGACGGCGCCCAGCAGCGCTTCATGGACGTGTACGAGAAGCTCCGCCACCAGGTCGCGACCGTGCCCGGCCACGTCAGCGACCAGCTCTGCCAGTCCATCAACGACCCCCGGCAGTGGCTGATCACCAGCGAGTGGGAGGACCAGGAGACCTTCCTGGAGTGGGTGGACAGCCCGGCCCACCGGGAGATGGTCAAGCCGATGCACGGCTGCGTCAGCGACACCTTCCGCTCCCTGCGCTACGCCATCCTCCGGGAGACCTCCGCCGCCGGCGCCACCGGCAGCCGGGCGCCGCTGGAGGTGCCGGCCGACCTGCCGCGCAGCGCCCCCACCGGCCAGCCCGGCCCGCCGAAGGCCGTCCCCGGCCCGGACGGCGTGGTCCGGCACGCGCTCACCTTCACCGTCAAGCCCGGCAGCGAGCCCGAGGTGGCCCGGATCCTGTCCGGCTACGCCTCCCCCCGCGCCGAGGTGGACGAGACCACCCGGCTGCGCCGCACCTCGCTGTTCATGCACGGCAACCGGGTGGTCCGCGCGGTCGAGGTGATCGGCAGCCTCGGCGAGGCGCTGCGGCACGTCGCCATGCAGCCCGAGGTGCGGGCCGTCGAGGAGGCGATCAACCCGCACCTGGAGGAGGCCCGCCAGCTCGGCGACCCGCAGGCGGCGCGCGCCTTCTTCGCCCGGGCCGCGCTGCCGGCCGCCAACCAGGCCGTCGCCGGCTCCCCCGCCTCCGGGCGGCTGCACCGGCACGCCGTGCTGTACCCGGTGAAGCCCGGCAAGGGGAAGGTGGTCACCGAACTGCTCGCCGAGCACGACGACCTCGCCACCGCCGACCCGACCGGCCCGGTGGCCGCGAGCACCGTCTTCCACCGCGAGGACGTCGTGGTGCGGCTGGTCGACCTGCGGCTGCCGCCGGAGGCCGACCCGGCGGCGGCGCTCGGCGTGGCCGGCGAGCGCGAGGCCACCGTGCTGGGCCGGCTGCTCGACCTCGGCCCGGAGGGCGACCTGCGGACCGACGCCGGGCGGCGCGCCTTCCTCGCCGCCCGCAGCATGAACCCGGTCACCGACCGGACGTCCCAGGACTCCTGACGACCACCGCTCCCCGGCCCAGCCGGCTCCGGCGCGGCCGACCCCGACGCGGCAACCCCCGACGCGGCAATCCCCGGCACGAGAAGCCCCGGCAAGAGAAGGAAGAAACCATGTCCACGCAGTACCCACGGATCGTGCACGTCTCCGAGGCGCCGGAGAACCGACGGCGCGGCGGCGACCTGCGCGCCATGCTCACCCCGACCACCTGCGGCGCCACCAGCGGGTTCATGGGCCTGGCCATCGTGCAGCCCGGCGAGCGGATCGGGGAGCACTACCACCCGTACTCCGAGGAGTTCGTGTTCGTCGTCACCGGCGACCTGGAGGTGGACCTGGACGGCGAGACCCGGGTGCTCAAGCCCGAGCAGGGCCTGATGATCCCGATCGACATGCGCCACCGGTTCCGCAACGTCGGCGACACGGTGGCCAAGATGGTCTTCCACCTCGGCCCGCTGGCGCCGCGCCCCGAACTCGGTCACGTCGACACCGAGGAAACCGGGCCGGTGGTCAACTCCGGCCCGCCGGAACACGCCAAGGTGAGCTCGTGAGCCGCCGTCGGGTCGCCGTCACCGGAATCGGCGTGGTCGCGCCCGGAGGGGTCGGGGTCCCGGCGTTCTGGGACCTCCTCACCACCGGGCGGACGGCGACCCGGGGCATCACGCTCTTCGACCCCGCCGGGTTCCGGTCCCGGATCGCCGCGGAGTGCGACTTCGACCCGGCGGCCCACGGACTCGGCCCGGAGGACGTCCGACGGGCCGACCGCTACGTGCAGTTCGCGATGGTGGCGGCCGACGAGGCGATCGCCGACGCCGGACTCGACCTGGCCGCCGAGGACCCGTGGCGGATCGCCGTCTCGCTCGGCACCGCCGTCGGCGGCACCACCCGCCTGGAGCACGACTACGCCCTGGTCAGCGCCGGCGGCGCCCGCTGGGACGTCGACCACCGGCTCGCCGAGCCGCAGCTGCACCGGGCGTTCGCGCCCAGCACGCTCGCCTCGGCGGTCGCCGAACGGACCGGCGCGCACGGCCCGGTGCAGACCGTCTCCACCGGCTGCACCTCCGGTCTGGACGCCATCGGGTACGGCTTCCAGGCGGTCGAGGACGGGCGCGCCGACATCTGCTTCGCCGGCGCCTCCGACTCGCCGATCTCGCCGATCACCGTCGCCTGCTTCGACGCCATCAAGGCCACCAGCGAACGCAACGACGACCCGGCGCACGCCTCCCGCCCGTTCGACGCCCACCGCGACGGCTTCGTGCTCGGCGAGGGCGGCGCCGTCCTGGTGCTGGAGGAGCTGGAACACGCCCGCCGGCGCGGCGCGCGGATCTACGGCGAGATCGGCGGCTTCTCGACCTTCGGCAACGCCTACCACATGACCGGCCTCACCCAGGAGGGGCTGGAGATGTCCCGGGCGATCGACCACGCGCTCGACCACGCCCGGGCCGACCGCACCGACGTCGACTACGTCAACGCGCACGGCTCGGGCACCAAGCAGAACGACCGGCACGAGACGGCGGCCGTCAAGCGCTCGCTCGGCGAGCACGCGTACCGGACGCCGATGAGCTCGATCAAGTCGATGGTCGGGCACTCGCTCGGCGCGATCGGCGCGATCGAGGTGGTCGCCTGCACCCTCGCACTGGACCGCGGCGTGGTGCCGCCGACCGCCAACTACGAGACGCCCGACCCGGAGTGCGACCTCGACTACGTGCCGCGCACCGCGCGCGAGCTGCCACTGCGCACCATCCTGTCGGTCGGCAGCGGATTCGGCGGATTCCAGTCCGCCGTCGTGCTCACAAGAACGGGGTGAGACCCATGACGTCACGTCAGCAGAACCGCCGGGCGGTGATCACCGGCCTCGGCGTGGTGGCACCGAACGGCGTCGGGGCCGACGCCTTCTGGAAGGCCACCCGGCAGGGCGTGAGCGTCCTCGACCGGATATCCCGCGAGGGCTGCGGGGACCTCCCCCTGCGCATCGCCGGCCAGGTGAGGGACTTCGACCCGCGGACCGCCATCGACAACCGCTACCTGGTGCAGACCGACCGGTTCACGCACTACGCGATGGCCGCCGCCGACCAGGCGGTGGCGGACGCCGGCTTCCTCGCCGACCCCGAACAGCCGTACGCGGTGGGCGTGGTGACCGCGGCCGGCTCCGGCGGCGGTGAGTTCGGCCAGGGCGAGCTCCAGCAACTGTGGGGCAAGGGACCGCAGTTCGTCGGCCCCTACCAGTCGATCGCCTGGTTCTACGCCGCCAGCACCGGCCAGATCTCCATCCGCGGCGGCTACAAGGGCCCGTGCGCGGTGGTGGCCAGCGACGAGGCCGGCGGCCTGGACGCGATCGCGCACGCCGCCCGGGCCGTCGAGGAGGGCACCGACGCGGTGGTGGTCGGCGCCGCCGAGGCCCCGCTCGCGCCCTACTCGATGGTCTGCCAGCTCGGCTACCCCGAGCTGAGCCTGTCGGACCGCGCCGACCGGGCCTACCTGCCGTTCTCCCCCGACGCGGCCGGCTTCGCCCCCGCCGAGGGCGGCGCGATGCTGCTGCTGGAGGACGAGGCGACCGCCCGCCGGCGCGGGGCCACCGTCCGGGCGCACATCGCGGGCCACGCCGCCACCTTCACCGGCGCCTCGCGCTGGGCGGAGTCCCGCGAGGGCCTGGCGGCGGCGATCCGGATCGCCCTGGAGCGGGCCAGGATCGCGGCGGAGGAGGTCGACGTGGTCTTCGCCGACGCCCTCGGCGTCCCGGCCGCCGACCGGGCCGAGGCGCTCGCGCTGGCCGACGCGCTCGGCCCCTACGCCGAGCGGGTCCCGGTCACCGCCCCCAAGTCCGGTACCGGGCGGGCCTATTGCGGCGCCCCTGCACTGGACACCGCCGCCGCCGTACTCGCCATGGAGGACGGCGTGCTGCCGCCCACCCCCAATGTCACCGAGGTCGCCCACGACCTCGCCCTGGTGACCGGCCGCGCCCGGCCGGCCGAGCTGCGCACCGCGCTGGTGCTCAGCCGCGGGCTGATGGGCTCCAACTCGGCGCTGGTGATCCGGCGCGGCGAGCCGTCCTGAACCCGTCCCTCCCCCATCCCCTGTTCCACCCGCTCACCACCCGCTCACCACTCGCTCGCAACGAAGGGACACCCCCGTGAGCAACACCCTCAACTATCCCGAACTCGCGGCGCTCATCCAGGCCCGGGCCGGCGTCGTGATCGACCCGGCCGCCCTGGAGCGCCCCGGCGCCGCCTTCGACGAGTTCGGCGTGGACTCCCTCGGCCTGCTCGGCGTGGTCGGCGAACTGGAGAACCGGCACGGCGTGAAGGTCACCAACGGCGCGGAGTCCGCCAAGACCCCGGCCGAGTTCCTGGACCTGGTCAACTCCGCCGTGACCGCGAAGGCGGGTGCCTGAGATGCCCGGGCACACGGACAACGAGATCGTCATCGCGGCCCCGCTCGACCTGGTCTGGGAGATCACCAACGACCTGGAGAACTGGCCGCAGCTGTTCAGCGAGTACGCCTCCGTCGAGGTGCTGGAGCGCGAGGGCGACCGGGTGCGGTTCCGGCTGACCATGCACCCCGACGAGGACGGCAAGGTGTGGAGCTGGGTCTCCGAGCGCACCACCGACCGCTCCGAACTCGCGGTGCAGGCCCGGCGGGTCGAGCCCGGCCCGTTCGAGTTCATGGACATCCGCTGGGAGTACGCCGAGGTGCCGGCCGGCACCCGGATGCGCTGGGTGCAGGACTTCGCGATGAAGCCCACCGCGCCGGTCGACGACGAGGGCATGGTCAACCACATCAACCGCAACTCCCGGATCCAGATGCAGCTGATCCGCGAGAAGGTCGAGAAGAAGGCGGCGGAGCTCTGACCATGGCCTCCCCCACGACCACCCCCGGGAGCGTGCCCGGGACCGCGCAGACCCACCGTGCCCTGATCGTCGCCCGGATGAAGCCCGACGCGGCCGGCGGCATCGCCGAGGTGTTCGCCGACTCCGACAACCGGGGCGAACTCCCGCACCTGATCGGGGTGACGGGGCGCAGCCTGTTCCAGTTCGGCGATGTCTACCTGCACCTGATCGAGGCGGACCGCCCGCCGGGCCCGGCCGTCGCCCAGGTGATCGGCCACCCGGAGTTCCGGGCGATCAGCGACGCGCTCACCGCGTACGTCGAGGCCTACGACCCGGCCACCTGGCGGGGGCCGAAGGACGCGATGGCGCGCGAGTTCTACCGCTGGGACCGCCGCGGCTGAGCGCGCGCCGGCGGTGACCGAGCGGACACCCCGAGGGCCTTCCGGCCCCGGGGTGTCCGCTCGTGCTCAGCCTGCGGCGGGGGTACCGGCCGTCATCGCGGCGAGGACCTCGCGCCAGTCCTCGCCGGGCTCCGGGCGCAGCGCCCCGGCCAGCGCGTCGGCCCGGTAGCGCCAGGGGCGCAGCAGGTCGGGGTCGGCGTCCGGGCCGTGCGTGACGGGGCTGGAGGAGCCGAGCAGCCGGACCAGTTCGGCGGTGAAATCGGCCCAGGAGACGTGGCCGGTCACCGCGTTGACGATCCGGCCGGGCGCGCGGGCGGCGCTCTCGGTGACGGCCCGGGCGAGCGCCGCCGAGTGCACCCAGCCGGCGCCCGTCCAGCCGGTGTCGAGCGGCGGCAGCACGATCGGCCGGCCGGCCCGCGCGGCCTGGTGGAGCGCGCCGGTGGCGCCCCAGCGGAGCTGGTCGCGCAGCCGGCGGTGCGGGCCCCAGACGATCGGCGAGCGGACCACCGAGACCGGGCCGCAGGCCCGCCCGGCGGCGTCCAGCAGGATCCGCTCGCAGTCGAGCTTGGCCCGGCCGTACGGGGTGAGCGGTCCGGCCGGCGGGGCGCCCTCGGGGACCTCGCCCGGGGCGGGGCGGCCGTAGGCGTCGACGCTGCTGACGAGGACGAACCCGCCGGCGCCGCGCCAGCCCTCGACCAGCGCGCGCATCGCGGCCACGTCGACGGCGTGCCGGGTGAAGGTGCAGGCGGCGTGGATGACGGTGTCCACGCCCTCGACGGCCCGGCGCAGGCTGTCCGGGTCGGCGAGATCGCCCTCGGCCACCTCCACCCCGACACCGGCCACCAGGTGGGCCGACTCGGGGCGGGCCAGCGCCCGGACGGGGCGGCCCTGGGCGAGGAGTTCCTGGAGGACGGCCGCGCCGACGCCCCCGGTGGCACCGGTGAGCAGCACCGTCCCGGCACGCGCCCCGACGGTGCCGCCGCGTCCGGGGGCGGCGCGGCGTTCGGCGGCGCGGGTGGCGAGCAGGGCGGCCAGGGCGCGCGGGGTGCGGTGCTCCAGCACCTCCAGCCCCGTCAGCGGCAGACCGAAGCCCGTACGCAGGCGCTCGGCCAGTTGCACCGCCAGCAGCGAGTGACCACCCAGCCGGAGGAAGTCCCCGTCCGCCGGCGGCCGCACGCCCAACAGCTCGGCGAACGCGTCCAGGACCTCGGGAAGCCGGACCGGGTCGGCGGCGCGGCCGGGGAGGCGGGCGGCGTCGAGGGTGCCGTCGGGGTGGCGCGGGATGCGGTCCAGCAGGGTGACGGCGAGCGGGAGTCGGGTGGGTTCCGGGAGGCTGCGGCGCAGGGCGGCACGGAGGTCGGCGCCGCTGGGGGCGACCGGGCCGCGGACGGTCGCGTAGGCGAGGGCGGGGCCGTTCTCGGCGACGTGGAGGGCGGCGTCGGTGACCCGGGGGTCGGCGAGCAGGGCGGTGACGGCGGGGTGCTCGCGGCCGGCCGTGGTCAGGCGCTCGCCGGGGAGCTCGGAGAGCGGGCGGCCGGCGTCGGCGGCGACGGCGGTGAGCAGGTCGGTGAAGGCGGTGTGCAGCCGACGGGCCGTGGGCTCGTCCAGCGCCGCCGGGTCGTGCTGCAGCAGGCAGCGCGGCTCGCGACCGTCCTCGACCAGCAGGGACAGCCCGAACTTGGCGAGCCCGAGGTCGACCTCGACGGCCTCCGCCGTGAGGCCGGGCAGCGCCGGCGGCTCCGCCGGGCGGACCAGGTCGCAGCTCACGGCGAGCAGCGGGGTGCCGTCCTCGCCCCGGGCGGCCGGGCCGAGGTGTTCGACGATCAGGTCGAAGGGCGTCTCGTGGTGCCGCTGGGCGTCGAGCAGGGCGGTGCGGACGGCGGCCAGCAGCCCGGTGAAGACCGGGTCGCCGGCGGGTCCGCGCAGCCGCACGGGCAGGGTGTTGACCTGGAGGCCGACCAGCCGGCGCAGTTCGGGCCGGGCGCGGTGGCCGCCGGCGCAGCCGAGCACCAGGTCGGAGCCGCCGGTGGCGGTGCGCAGGACGGCGAAGGCGGCGGCCAGCACGACGGTGAACGCGGTCGCGCCGTGCCGGGCGCCGAGCCGGCGCAGGCCGTCGAGGGTGGCGGGGGTGAGCGGGGCGGTGTGCAGGACGGCGCGGCGCCCGGGGGTGCCGGGCGGGACGGCGCGCAGCAGCGGCAGCGGGCGGGCTCCGGCGAGGTGGGCGGCCCGTTCGGCGGCCGCGGCGGTGAGCCGGTCGTCGCGGGCGCGCTCCCATCGGGCGTAGTCGGCGTACTGGAGCTCGGGTTCGGGCAGGGCGGACGGGCGGCCGTCGGCGGCGGCGGCGTAGAGCTCGGCGAGTTCGGCGGCGAGGACGGGCAGCGAGCCGCCGTCGACGGCGATGTGGTGGAGGGTGAGCAGCAGGGTGTGGTCGGCGGCGGCGTGCCGGAGCACCAGGGCGCGCAGGGCCGGGCCGGTGGCGAGGTCGAAGGGCCGGGCCGCCTCGGCGCGCAGCAGGGCGGTGGCGGCCTCGGGGGTGGCCTCGCGCACGGGCAGCGGGACGGGGGCGGCGGGGCCGACCGTCTGCTCGGCGTGGTCGTCGCCCTGCCCGTAGCGGGTGCGCAGGACGTGGTGGCGGGTGGTGAGGCCGGTCAGGGCGGCGGCGAGGGCGTCGAGGTCCAGCGGGCCGCGCAGCCGGGTGGCGAGCGGGACGTGGTAGCGGGGGCCGCCCTGGCCGAGGCGGTCCATCAGCCACATCCGGTGCTGGGCGTGGGAGAGCGGGGCCGGGCCGGAGGCACCGGCGGCGGGCACGGCGGGTCCGGCGGGCGCGGTGGCCGAGGTGGCCGAGGTGGCCGAGGTGCGGCGGCGGGCGCGGCGGAGCAGGTCGGCCTGGGCGGACTGGGTGCTCATCGGCCGGACTCCCCCGCCTCGGCGGCCTCGGCGGCCTCGGCCGCCAGCAGGGCGCGTTCGACCAGCGCGGCCTGGCCGGCCACCGTCGGGTGGTCGAGGAAGTCGCCGAGCGGCAGGTCGACGCCGAGGTCCTCGCGGAGGTCGTCGACCACCCACATGGCGAGCAGCGAGTGCCCGCCCTCGGCGAAGAAGTCGGCGTCCGGGGCGGTCACCTCCTGCTCCAGGGCGCGCGACCAGGCGGCGGCGACCACCTGCTGGATCGGGGTGAGCGCGGCGGGCGCGGCCGGGGCCGCGGGAGCGGGAGCGGCCTCGTCGGCTGCGTCGACTGCTTCGGCTTCGTCGACGGCCAGCGCCCGCCGGTCGACCTTGCCGCTGGTGGTGAGCGGCAGGGCGTCGAGCACCGTCCAGGCGGTGGGCACCAGGTGGGCCGGGAGCCGTTCGGCGAGCCGGCGGCGGAGCGCCTCGGGCGTCGGGCGGCCGCCCTCGGCGGGCACCACGCACGCGGTGAGTGCGGCGTCCTCCCGGCCGGCCCGGCGGACCACGACCGCCGCCTCGGCCACCTCGGGCAGGCCGCACAGGGCGTGCTCGACCTCGCCGGGCTCGATCCGGAAGCCGCGCACCTTCACCTGGTCGTCCAGCCGGCCGTGGTACTCCAGCACGCCGTCCGGCCGCCGGGAGACCAGGTCGCCGGTTCGGTAGGCCCGGCCGAGGCCGGGGAGCTCCACGAACCGTTCGGCCGTCAGCTCCGGCCGGCCGAGGTAGCCGAGCGCCAGCCGGCCGGTCAGCCAGAGTTCACCGCGGGTGCCGTCCGGAACGGGCCGACGGTCCTCGTCGAGGACGGCGGTGCCGGTGCCGCCGAACGGCCGGCCGATCGGCACCGGGCCCGCGCAGTCGGCGGGCCGGACGCGGTGCAGGGTGGCGAAGGTCGTGGCCTCGGTCGGGCCGTAGCCGTTGACCAGCCGCAGCCACGGGAAGGTCCGCAGCACGGCGCCCGCGTGCTCGGCGGCGAGCGCCTCGCCGCCGACGACCACGGTCCGCAGCACGCCGAAGATCCGCGAGCGGCGGGCGGCCAGCTGGTGGAAGAGGGCGGTGGCGAGGACGGCGTGGGTGGCCCCGAACCGTTCGACGTCGCGGGCGAGGTCCTCGGCGCTGGGGCGTTCGGAGGACGAGACGGCCAGCGCGGCACCGTTCGCCAGCGGGCCCCACAGCTCCAGGGTGGAGAGGTCGAAGCCGGCGGACGTGCGGAGCAGCATCCGGTCGCCGGGCCGCAGCGCGATCCCGTCGGGGGCGGTGACCAGGTCGGCGACGGCGTGGTGCGGCACCAGGACGCCCTTGGGCTGCCCGGTGGACCCGGAGGTGTAGTAGACGACGGCGACGGCGCCCCGGTCGGGGTCGGCGGGCTCGGGGTCGCTCCCGGTCCCGGCGCCGGCGGGGCCGGTCCCGGTGAGCACCAGGGAGCGGTCCTCGGGCAGCCCGAGGTCGGCGAGCAGCGCCTTGTCCCCGAGGGTGAGCCGGATTCCGGCGTCGTCGATCATCGCGGCGAGCCGGGCGGCCGGGTACGCCGGGTCGAGCGGGACCACGTGGCCGCCGGCCCACCAGACGGCGAGGTGGGCGACGGCCACCCGGGTCGAACGGGCGCAGAGCACGCCGACGGCGGCGCCGGGGCCGACCCCGCGGTCGGTCAGCTCGGCGGCCAGCCTCCGGGCGTTGAGGACGAGTTCGCGGTAGGTCAGGACGGTGGCGCCGTCGGTGACGGCGAGCGCGTCGGGGCGCTCGGCGGCCTGCCGGGCGATCAGCGCCGGGACGGTCGTCGGAGCGGAAGCCGCGACGGTGACCAGGAGTGTCGCCGGGACGGTGGTGGCGGCGGGAGAGGTCATGGGTGGTCAGCCTTCCGGGCGCCCCGGCGGTGGCCGGGGCGCCGTGCGAGGGTGGGAGGGAGGGGAGCGGCGGCCGCCGGGTCAGCCGGCGATGTCCGGACGGCGCTCGTCGAGCAGGCGCGCCACGGCCCGCAGGTCGGGCTGGCGCAGCAGCAGCGGGGCGCGCAGCCGCACGCCGCACGCCTCCTCCAGGGCGGCGAGCAGCCGGGCCGCGGTGACGGAGGTGCCGCCCGCGTCCAGGAAGTTGTCGGCGAGGGTGAGGCCGGTGCGGCCGAGCAGGTCGCGGCAGAGCCGCAGCACGGTCCGCTCGGTGGGTGTCAGTGCCTCCTCGGCGGGCCGCCCGCCCTGCTGGGCGGCGGTCTCCTCGGCCTTGAGCAGCGCGGCCCGGTCGATCTTGCCGTTGGCGTCCAGCGGGAAGGTGTCGACCAGCCGCAGGACGCCCGGCACGGCCTGCTCGGGCAGCCAGGGGCGCACCGCGTCCAGCAGCAGGGCGCCGTCCACCGGCTCGCCGTCGGCGGCGGGCTGGACGAAGGCGAGCAGCTGGGCGCCGCCGCCGGCCGGGGCCGGGCGGGCGACGACGGCGGCGCGCCGCACCCGGGGGTCGCGTTCGAGGGCGGCCTCGACCTCGGCCGGCTCGATCCGCACCCCGCTGACCTTGACCTGGTCGTCCAGCCGGCCGAGGAACTCCAGCACCCCGTCCGGGCGCATCATGACCCGGTCGCCGGTGCGGTAGACCCGGTCGGTGCCGTCCACCTCGTCGGGCGCGGAGACGAAGCGCTCGGCGGTCAGCGCGGCGTCGAGGTAGCCGATGGCCAGGCCCTGGCCGCCGATCCGCAGTTCGCCGGCCTCGCCGAGCGGCAGCGGGCGGCCGTTCTCGTCGGTCACCAGGACGATCGCGCCGGGGATCGGGCGGCCGATCGGCGGGGCACCGGCGCCGTGCCCGACGCCCGGGGGCATGGTGTGCACGGTCGTCACGACGGTCGCCTCGGCCGGGCCGTAGGCGTTGTGGACGGTCGCGGTGACGTCCGGTCCGGGGGCCCGGCGCAGCCGGTCGCCGCCGACCATGAGGTGGCGCAGCGCCAGGTCGGCGGGCCAGGGTCGGTCCAGCACCGGCTCGGCGAGCGGGGTGGGCAGCACGCCGACGGTGATGCCGGCGGTGCGCCACCAGTCGGTGAGCGCGGCCGGGTCCCAGCGGACGGCGTCGGGGGCGACGACGAGTGCCGCGCCCGAGCTGAGCGCGGCCCACAGCTCCATCAGGTGCGGGTCGAAGGCGACGCCGATGAGCAGGCTGTGCCGGTCGCCCCGGCCGAGGCCGGTCAGCTCGCGGTACCAGGTGAGCAGCGCGCCGAGCGCGGTCTGGCCGACCGCGACGGCCTTGGGCAGGCCGGTGGAGCCGGAGGTGAGCACGGTGTACTGGGCGCCCCTGGGCGCCTTGACGGCGCTCCCTCCGGTGGCCGCGGGGTCGGCGAAGGCGGCGACGATCCCGTGCGCGCCGGGGGCGGCGAGCGGCAGGTGCCGGCCGTCCCGGTGCGCGGGCGGCAGCAGCGCCGGGTCGCCGATCAGACAGGCGGGGCGCAGCTGTTCGGCGACGGCCCGCAGCCGGCGCTCGCCGGGGCGCGGGCCGAGCGGCAGGTGGACGGCGCCGATCCTGGCGACGGCCAGGGTGGCGGCGACCAGCGCGGCGGAGTGGTCGAGGCAGAGGCCGACCAGCTCGCCGGGCCGCACGTGCTCGGCCAGCTGTCCGGCCACCGCGTCGGCGAGGCGGTCGAGTTCGGCGTAGCCCAGGGTGAGGCCGCCGTCGGTCAGGGCGGGGGCGTGCGGGGTGCGGCGGGCCCAGCTGGTGAACAGGTCGAGGACGGCGCCGTCGCGGTGCGGGCTGCCGTGGGCGACGGAGCGGCCGGGCAGGAGTCCGGGCACGGGGCGGGCCGGGGTGGTGGTCATGGTCAGTCCTCCGGACGTCGGTCGATGGTCGTCGGTACGGGGTCAGCCCAGGCCCATGGCCCGGGCCACGATCACCTTCTGGACCTCGGAGGTCCCCTCGATGATGGTCGTCATCCGGACGTAGCGGTAGAGGTACTCCAGCGGGTGGCCGCGGACCCAGCCGGTGGCGCCGTGCACCTGGAGCGAGCGGTCGACGGCCCGCACGGCGGTCTCCGAGGAGGTCAGCTTGGCGAGCGCGGCGTTCTCGGGGGCCTCGGTGCCGTCGTCGACCAGCCGGGCGCAGGCGAGGGTGAGCAGCTTGGCGGCCTCGACCTCGGCGCGGGTGCGCACCAGGTGCTCCTGGATGTGCTGGTAGTCGCCGATCGGCTGTCCGAAGGCCCGCCGTTCGCGGGCGTACTCGACGCCGAGCCGCAGGGCGTACTCGGCGATGCCGTTGCACATCGCGGCGACCACCAGCCGGCCCCGGGAGAGGCTGTCCATGGCGAGCCCGGTGGCGGCGGCGACGCCCGCCTCGCCGCCGATGACGGCGGACATCGGGGCGTGCAGCCGGTCGATGGTCAGCTCGAACAGCGGCTCGCCGGACATGCCCTCGTAGCGCTGGCCGATGCGCAGCCCCGGGTGGTCCATGGGCAGCACGAAGGTGGTGGCGCCGGCGGTCGGCCCGGCGCCGTCGCCGAGGTCGGTGGCGGTGACGACGAGCGCGAGGTCGGCGCGGTCGGCGTTGCTGACGAAGGTCTTGCGGCCGTTCAGCAGCCAGCCGTCGCCGTCGCGGACGGCGGTGGTGCTGAGCCGGAAGGCGTCGGAGCCGGCCTGCGGTTCGGTGAGCGCGAGGCAGCGGGTGCGTTCGCCGCGGACCAGCGGGACGAGGTGGCGCTCGATCTGCTCGGGGGTGCCGTACCGCAGCAGCGGGCTGGGGCCGTCGGAGCCGGCCAGCGCGTAGGGGGCGAGCGGGCAGCCGCTGCGGCCGGCGGCGTGGTGGAGCTGCACGACGGCGGTGAACGGCATGCCGGCGCCGCCGAGTTCCTCGGGGTAGTCGCCGGCGTAGAAGCCGAGGGCGGCGGAGCGCTTGCGCACATAGGCCCGCAGGTCGGCCGGGGGCTGTTCGGCGGACTCGCCCGACTCGGCGGCGAGCGGGTCGAGTTCGCGGCGCACGAAGCTCTCGAAGGCGTCGGTGAGTTCGCGGTGCCCGGCTTCGAGGACGGCGGACGGCGCGGAGAGGCCGGGGGCGGTGGTCCTGGTCACTGGTGGCCTCCGGTCAGGGCGCGGGCCTGGTCGGCCAGGACGGGGTGCTGGAAGAGGGTGCGCAGCGGGGGCCGGCTGCCGAGCCGCGGCTCCAGCCAGGCGGCGAGCCGGGCGGCGAGCAGGGAGTGGCCGCCGACCTCGAAGAAGTGCGAGCCGGCGGTGAACCGGTCGTGGCCGAGCACCTCCTGCCAGGCCTCGGCGATCAGCAGCTGGCCGGGGTCGGTGAAGGGCTGCGGTGCGGTTCCGTCGGCTCCGTCGGCTCCGTCCGCCCCGTCGGCGCGCGCGGCGGGGTCGGCGGGGTCCGCGAGCGCGGTTGCCTCGGCGGCCAGCCGGGCGAGGGCCGTCCGGTCGGGCTTGCCGCCGGGCAGCAGCGGCATGGCGTCGAGCGCCGTCCAGGACGCCGGGACGAGGCCGGCGGGCAGCCGGCGGGCCAGCGCGGCGTGCAGGGCGGCCTGGTCGGGCCGCGGGCCGCCGTCGAGGAAGCCGAGCAGGCGCGGACCCGCGGTGCCGTCGTGGTGCAGGACGACGGCGCAGGAGCGGCCGCCGAGTTCGGCGGAGGCGGCGGCCTCGATCTCCTCCAGCTCGATCCGGAAGCCGCGCAGCTTGACCTGGTTGTCCTGGCGGCCGAGGAAGCGCAGCCGTCCGTCGAGGTCGCGGTAGCCGCGGTCGCCGGTGCGGTAGACGCGCTCGCCGCCGAGCGCGGGCGGGGTGGTGAACCGGGCCTCGGTGGCCTCCGGCAGGCCGAGGTAGCCGTCGGCCAGCAGCGCTCCCCCGATGGCGAGTTCACCGACGGCGCCGGGCGGCAGCGGCTGTCCGCCGGCGTCCAGGACGTGCACCCGGACGCCGGGCAGTTCGGTGCCGAGCGGGATCTCGGCGGCGTCGGCGTGCCCGGCCCCGCCGGCGTCCTCGTCCCCGTCGGCGTCCTCGTCCGCCTGGGTGAGGTCCGCCTGGGTGAGGTCCGCCGCGGTGATCTCGTGCACGGTGGAGGTGACGGTGGCCTCGGTGACGCCGTAGGCGTTGAGGACGGTGACGGCGGTGCCGTCGGTCAGCCCGCGCAGGGCGCGCGCGGGCAGCCGCTCGCCGCCGAGGACCAGCAGGCGCGGGGACCAGCGGCCGTCCGCCAGCGCCTCGCGCAGGTCGGCGCGGACGGCGAGGGCGTAGCTGGTGGGCAGGTTGGCGACGGTCACGCCGCGGGCGGCCAGCACGGCGACCAGCTCGGGCCCGGTCGGCACCTCGCGCTGCGGCACCACCAGGGCGGCGCCGGCCGACAGCGAGGGCAGCACCTCCTCCAGCGCCACGTCGAAGGAGGGCCGGGCGAACAGCAGCACCCGGTCGGCGGGGCCGAGGCCGTAGCGGGCGGCGAGCGCGGTGGTCCAGCGGGCCAGCGCGCCGCGGCCGACCAGGACCGGCTTGGGCACGCCGGTGGAGCCGGAGGTGTGGATCAGGTAGGCGGCGCCGTCGAGCACGGCGGCGGGCTCGGCCTTGGGGAACGGCGGGCCGTCCAGCAGCGCCGGGGCCACGGCGGCGGGCAGGGCGAGCGCGCTCTGCCGGGTGGCGAGCACCAGCGCCGGGGCGAGCCGGTCCAGCAGCAGGCCGAGCCGGGCCTGCGGGTCCTCGGCGGACAGCGGGGCGTACACCGCGCCGTGCCGCAGGCAGGCGAGCAGGGCGACCACGCTGTCCACGCCGCGCGGCAGGACGGTGGCGACCGGCTGGCCGGGGGTCACTCCGGCGGCGCGCAGGCGCTCGACGAGTTCGCCGACCCGGCGGTCGAGGTCGCCGTAGCTCAGCCGCTCGGAGCCGGCGAGCAGGGCGAGCGCGGTGGGGTCGTGGGCGGCGGCCGGGTCGAGGTCGGCCGGTTCCGGTGCTTCGGCGGGGGCGGCCGGTTCGGGGGTGGTTGGTTCGGGGGTGGTCGGTTCGGGGGCGGCCGGTTCGGGGGTGTTCGGTTCGGGGGCGGCCGGTTCGGGGGTGGTTCCGGCGGCCGCTTCCGCCGGGGCGGGGCGGGACGCGAGGTCGGCGAGCGGGACGTCCGGGCCGTCGAGGTAGCCGCGCAGCAGGTCGAGCAGCCGCTCCGCGAGCAGGGTCGCGACCGGCTCGCCGAACAGGTCGGCGTCGTAGTCCCAGACCAGGGTCATACCGGCCGCGCCGTGCTTCTCGCCGACCACCCGCCGGTCGTCGGGCAGCAGGACGAGGTCGAGGTCGAAGCGGGTGGTGCCGGTGTTGAACCCCTCGTACAGCGAGACCTCCAGGCCGGGTGCCTGGACGTCGGGCAGCGGCGCGTCGTGGGCGCTGAACATCACGCTGAACAGCGGGTTGTCGGTGCCGGAGGTGTGCCGGCCGAGTGCGCGGGTCAGCTCCTGGACGGGCACGTCCTGGTGCGGCAGGGCGCGGAACAGCACGTCGGTCACCTCGTCCACCGCCTCCGTGCCGGGCGCGTCCGGGTCGAGCCGCAGGCGCAGCGGCACGGTGTTGACGAACATGCCGACGGTGCCCTCGAAGCCGGGCGGGCGGTTGCCGACCGCGGTGCCGACCACCAGTTCGCGGTGGCCGCTGTGGCGGCGCAGCAGTTCGGCGAAGAGGGTGAGCAGGGTGGAGAAGGGGGTGTGCCCGTCGGCCTTGGCGCGCTCGCGCAGCCGCTCGGCGAGGTCGGCGCCGATCGACTGGCGCAGCTGTCCGCCGCGGTGGCGGCGGCGCGCGCCGGGGCGGGCCAGGCCGGGCAGCGCGAGGTCGAGCGGGGCGTCGGCCAACTCGCGCTTCCAGTGGGCGAGTCCGCGCTCACGGTCAGCCGCGCGGTCGGCTTCGGCGGCGCGTACGTGGTCCTCGTAGGAGGGCGCGGCGGGCAGGGTGACGGCGGTGTCGGCCGGGCCGAGCACCCGTGCGCGGTAGACGGTGAACAGGTCGCGCAGCAGGATCGCGAAGGAGTGGCCGTCGTGCACGAGGTGGTGCTCGACGTGGATCAGCCGGTGGTGGTCGGTGCCGAGCTTCGCGAGGTGCCAGCGCAGCAGCGGGGCCTCGGTGGTGTCCAGCGGCTCCTCGGCCTCGGCGGCGAGCAGGGTGCGGAACGCGGTCTCGGGGTCGGGCTCGGCGCTCAGGTCGCTGGTGCGCAGCCGCGGCTCGCTCCGGACACCGACCCGCTGGAGCGGCAACCCCTCGGCCTGCTCGACCAGTTCGAGCCGCAGGCCGGGGTGGTGGGCGAGCACGGCGGCGAGGCCGGCGCGCAGCGCGTCGGTGTCGAGCGGGCCCCAGAGGTCGAGGGCGGCGGTGAAGTTGTAGGCGCGGCTGCCGGGCAGCAGCTGTTCGTGCAGCCAGACGATCTGCTGCGAGGAGGACAGTGCGAACATGGGCAACTCCCTTGCTGTGTCGGGTGGTTGTTCGGTTCGATGGAGCCGGTGCGGGCCGGGGTGGACCGAGGTGGCGGCGGGACCCGACGGGGTCAGGCCGCCGGGGTCAGGCCGACGGGGTCAGGCCGCCGCGCCGAGGTGGCGGCGCAGGGTGGCGAGCACCAGCTCGAAGGCGGCCTCCGCCGCGGGATCGGCGTAGCGCTCGCGGTCCCAGGCCAACCGGACCAGCAGGTCCGCACCGTGCGAGGCGGAGACCGCGAGCGGCGCGGCGAGCGGGCGGCCGGCCAGGTGAACCTCCCGCCCGGCGGTCCCGCCGAGCACCAGCGGCGGGCGGCGGTGCAGGTCCTCGAAGGTGAGCAGGCCGTCGAGCGCGCCGGACCAGCTCGCCCCGGCCGTGCGGGCGGCGCGCACCACCTCGTCGTACGGCGTGTCCGCGTGGTCGAGGTCGTCCCACCAGGCCGCGCCGAGTGCGTCGAGGTCACGCGGCGGGCCGGGCGGTGCCGGGTGGACGAGGGTGTTGAGGAAGCAGCCGAGGACCGGGTCGGCGTCCGCCGGGCGGCCGCCCCACGGGTAGCCGAGCGCGAGCACCCGCCCGTCGCCGTCGAGGTGCTGCGCGGCGGCGGCCACGGCGTCCAGCAGGGCGGGGAAGACCCCACCGCGGGCGGCTCCGGTCACCGCGGGCAGCCGTTCGACGGCCATGCCGGTCGACCAGGCGGCCCCGGCCGGCCGCACATCCCGCGCCGGCCCACCGAGGGCGCCGAGCCGGGCGGCCCAGTGGGCCCGCGCGGCCTCGCTCGCGGCGTTCGCCTCGGTGGCCAACTGGCCCTCCACCGCTGCCCGGTAGGCCTCGACGGCCTCGTCCTGGGCGGCGGCGGGGGCCGTCTCGCCGTCCACGGCGTAGGCGGCGCCGAGCCCTTCGGTGACCAGGCCGAGCGACTGCTCGTCGCAGGCGGCGTGGTCCAGGGCGACGGCGAGCACCTCCTCGTCGTCGCCCGGCGCGGCGGCCAGCAGCAGACGCAGCACCGGACCGTCGTCCGGCCAGTCCAGCAACGCCCGCCGCAGCGCCGCCCGCACCGGCCCGTCCACCCCCTCCGGGGCCTCCCCCGGGTCGACCGCGACCCGGGCCACCCCGACGGACGGCTCACCCAACCGCAGCACCGGCGTGCCGCGCTGCACGGTGAATCCGCCACGCAGCACCGGGTGGTGGCCGGCCAACCGGACGGCGGCACGGCGCAGCCGGGGCAGGTCGACCGCCCCGCGCGGAAAGGCGAAGAACAGCGGCACGATGTCCGTCCGACCACGCGGATCGCGGCGACGGGTGATCAGAAAGCGGCGCTGGGCACCGGTGAGCGGAAGCAACCCCGCCGGGCCAAGCTCGGCGACGGCAGCGAGGGACCGGTAGCGGGCGAGATAGGCGGCCGTGATGCTGGAGTGCACGGGAGGGTCTCCGCTTTCGGGTCGGGTCAGGGCGTTCGAGTGTCCACGGGGTCCGCGTCGGCGACGTCCGGTGGCGCGGACGGCAGATCCCGCGGGCCGCGCACGAGCTGGATCAACGGGCCCGCCGGAGCGCAAACGCGCGGCACGGGCTGCCGGCTGGCGGTCCGGTGCAGCCGGGGCAGGCCGACGGTGCCGCGTGGAGAGGTGAGGAACAACGGCGCACGATTCGTCCGGCCACGCGGACGCACATCCGCCACCGAGGCCCCACGCAGCACCGGCTGCCGTGCGACGGCCCAAGAGCGTTCGGATGTCCTCGGAGCCCACATCGACGATGTCCGCCGAGCGGCCACCCGGGCCCGGGGCCAACACCCCCCGGTGCTGCGCCCGGTGCCGATCATCCGACCGGACGGCGGCCCGGCCCGGCGCAGCCGAGGCAAGGCGACGGCGCCGCGCAGGCCTCGGCGGGTGGCCAGGGGGCGACGCCGGCCGCCGGCGGGCGGGGGCGGGTCGTCCGGCGGGGTGAGGGACTCGTGGGCGGCCGTGATGCTGGAGTGCACGGGAGGGTCTCCGCTTTCGGGTCGGGTCAGGGCGTCCGGGTGTCCACGGGGTCCATGTCGGCGGCTTCCGGTGGGGTGGACGGGAGGTCGCGCAGGCTGCGGAGGGGGGAGAGCAGCAGGGGCAGCGGTGTCACCAGGAGGCCCGCCGCGCAGAGCCAGAGGGCGGTGCGCGGGCCGGCCGCGTCGGCGACGGTGCCGCCGAGCAGGGCGCCGAGGGGGAGGGTGCCCCAGACCAGGAACCGCATGGTGGCGTTCATCCGGCCGAGCAGCCGGGGCGGGCAGAGGCTCTGCCGGAAGCTCACCTGGGCGACGTTGTAGACCACCGCGCCGAAGAGCACCGCCACCCCGCCGACCGCGAACAGCACCGGACCGGCGGCGCCGTCGGCGAGTGGCCACAGCAGCGCGAACGGTGCGGTGACCAGGGGTGCCAGCCAGATCAGCCGGGCCTGCCCGAGCCGCGCGGCGAGCCGGCCGGCGCACAGCGCGCCGGCGAGTCCGCCGACGGCCGTGCCCGAGAGCAGGATGCCGATCGCGGCCGGCGAGAGCTCCAGCACCCTTACCCAGAAGACGGTCTGCACCGCCATCAGCACGGCGCCGAACAGGTTGGACAGCGCGGTGGTGGCGGCGATCACCCGCAGCAGCGGGTGCCGGGTCACGAACCGCAGGCCCTCCGCGACGTCCGCGCCCAGTGAGCGTGCGGGGTCGGGCGCGGGCAGCCGCTCCTCGGCGCGGATCCGGCCGAGGAGCACCGCCGAGAGCAGGTATCCGGCCGCGTCGGCGACGATCGCCAGTGGCGCGCCGAGCAGTTGGACCAGTCCACCGCCGAGGCCGGGGCCGGCGATCTGGGCGGAGGAGCGGACGGTCTCGATGGCGCCGTTGCCCGCGACCAGGCGCTCGCGCGGCAGCAGCACCGGGAGGAAGGACTGGTGGGCGACGTCGAAGAAGACCGTGGCCACGCCGGTGACCAGGGCCACCAGGTAGAGCTGGAGCAGGCTGAGCAGGTCCAGCGCGGCGGCGAGCGGGATCGACCCGACGGCGAGGCAGCGCAGGACGTCGGAGCGGACCAGCACGGGCAGTTTGCGCATCCGGTCCAGCCAGGCGCCGGCGGGCAGGCCGACCAGCAGGAAGGCGGCGGTCTCGGCGGCGGTCAGCAGACCGACCTGGAAGGGCGTGGCGTCGAGTTCCACCACCGCCACCAGCGGCAGCGCGACCAGGGTGACCTGACTGCCCGCCTGCGCCGCGACGGCTCCCGCGAGCAGGAGCCGGAAGTCGCGGCGGGCCGGCGGGCCGGTGCGGGACGGGGAGGGCTTGTCGTTCATCGGTTCGACTCTCGGTTACCGCTTCGCTACCGGGCAACCGGCTGGCCAGATTCCGGCCCCCGCCCGAATCGACCGGATACGACCGCCGTTCCAGCCTTCCCTCACGTGCGGCCCGCACCGCCCCGTCCGGCCCGACGCCGATCCTCGCGGGCCCCACCAGGGGTGACGCCCGGACCGGCCCCGGGCCGCGGGATGTCCAGTTCTGCGTCCGCTATCCGGACCACCGGTTTCGCGCCAGCGGACGGATACCTTCAACTTGGCCGGAACGTAAGCGGTGCTGACGCACCGTCACGCACACGTGGCCCGGGCGTGGTATCCGCCCGCGTACGGCGGCGGGCGTCAGGCCGGGTCGAGAGCGGCGTCCGGGGTGCGGCCGGCCTGGGCCTGCTCCACGCGCTTCACCAGCATCGCGGCGAGCCGCCGGGTGCCCGCCGGATCCACCGGGCCGCCCTCGGTGGTGACGGTCACGACCACCGTGCCGGAGCGCAGCACCACCGCCACGCCGTCGCGGCCCGCCAGCTGGCCCTGGAAGGCGCGGCTCTCCGTCCCCAGCGGGCCGATGTCCGCCGGGCCGTACTTGGTGGTGTCGCCGTACGCGGCGTACGCCTCCTTGAGGCGGTCCTGGGCCTGGGTCCGGCCGGGCAGGGTGTCGACGGCGAACCGCACGGTCACCTCGCCGGCGCTGAACCGGGCCTGCCCGCTCAGCGGTTTGCCGGTGCACGGTGCGGCGGCGGTGCAGGTGGTGGCGTGGTCGGCGGTGTCGACGCGCCGCTTCTCCTCCTCCCAGCCGGTCATCGCCTTCTGGTCGGGCAGGAGCTGGGCGACGAGCGCGGAGTCGAGCAGCGGGGTGTCCGAGTCGGGCCCGGTGGCCGGCTGCCCGCCGCCCGTCGCCGATCCGCCGGCCGGTCCGCCGGTGGACGCGCCGGTGGACGCGCCCGCCGGGGCGCCGGTGGACGCGGCCGGAGCGGACGTACCCGAAGCGGCCGCGCCGGCCGACGGGGCACCGGGCGCCGGGCTGCCGGGCGCCGGGGCGCCGCCGGCCGCCGGAGTGCCGGCCGCGGCGTCCCCCGGGGCCGCCGGGGTGCCGGTGGCGCCCGCGGTGGCCGCGTCGGCCGTCGCTCCCGGGCTCGCCGACGCCGCCCGCGTGCCCTTCGCCGCGTCCCCGGAGTGCGTCGAGCCTCCCGAACCGCAGGCCGCCACCGCCGCCAGCAGCGCACCCGTCGCCGCCGCGGCGGCCACCTTCCGACCGGCCCTGCCCATGTCCCGCCCCTCTCGTGTCCGTGGACCCTCAAGATAGACGCGGCCCCGGACGGCCGGTCCCCCGGGGCGGGCGGGCGCTCAGGAACCGTCCGCCGGGGTGGCTCCGGGGGCGCCCGGCGGGAGCGGCTCGACGCCGACGACCCGGCTGACCCTGGTCGGCTCGATCAGCACGACCACCCGCCGCTCCCCCGGGATCCCCCAGCCGAAGGACTCCGCGCCGAGGTAGGTGCGGGCCAGCCGGTCCATGTTCCGATCGGCCTCCTCACCCTCGACGAAGCGCACCACCCGCCCCCGGATCTGCACCCGGTCGTACGGGTCGGCGGGGTCGGAGAGCGACAGGCAGACCCGGGGGTCCCGCCGCAGGTTCCGCTCCTTGACCCGCCCGACGGAGGTGTTGAACAGCAGCAGGTCCCCCTCCATCCCCACCCACATCGGGCTCACGTGCGGCGAGCCGTCGGCGTTGACCGTGCCGACGTGCCAGATGTGTCCGGCGGCGATCCGGTCCCGGACGTCCTTCGAGATCTCGACCATGCGCCGAGTCTGCCCACGCCCGTCCGGCCGCACTCCGCTCCGCCGCGCGCGGACGTCACCCGGACCGCCCAGGGCACTCGGGTGAACACGCCGGGGACTTCCACTCGAAGGGCCCACCGGCCGGGCCGCCGGTGCCGCCCTCCGGTGGCACCGGACGCCACCGTGGTTGACGTTGGATCAGGCGCCTGCCCGTGAGTCCCCTGGCCGACGACGTGTCGGCGATCTCGGGTTCCGCGCCGGAAGGATCATCATCATGCGTTCTGCACGCACGCTGCTCGCCGGGGCCGCCGTCGCCGCGGTCCTGACCGTCGGTGCCCCGCTGGCCTATGCCGATGGCGCCTCCGACCAGGGCAAGAACCTGACCTGGCAGGAGAAGCAGGAGAAGGCCGCCAGCCCCGAGGGCCAGAAGACCTGGGAGGAGAAGCAGAAGGGCTCCTCCGGCGGCGAGGAGAAGGGCTCGGAGAGCAAGGGCCACGAGGGCAAGGGCGAGGAGAAGGCCCCGCACGGCGGCGTGCACACCGGCGGCGGCGGGCTCGCGCTCTCCGGCGGCGGTCTCGCCTCCGGCGCGGTCCTGCTGCTCGGCGGCCTGGGGGCGGGCGCGCTCGCGCTGCGCCGCGGCCGCCGCACCGCCGGCGCCGCCATCTGACCCCGCGCCGCTCCCGCCGCCTCCTTGTTCCGACCCGCACCCGGTACGCCGGGCGCGGCGGAGGCGCGCGGGGCGGCGCTTCGCCGTGTCGGGCCCGCCGTCCTCACGGCGCGGGCCCCGGAGAGGAGTACGAGCGACGATGGCCGGTGTGATCCCCGGTACGTCCCGGCTGCTGCGCGGCGGGATGGGCGCTGCGGCGCTCGGACTGCTGCTGATCTACAACTCGGTGGACACCGTCCCGGCGGACGGGTCCGTACCGGGCCAGGCCGCACCGCCGGCCATTGCCGCGCCGGCCGCCGGCGCCCCCTCGGCGGGTGCGGCCGGCGGGCCCGGGCCCGCCGCGCCGGTCACGGCGGCGCCGCCGCTGAAACGGTCCAAGCCGGTCCGGCTGCGCATCCCGCAGATCAATGTGGACGCGCCGTTCACCGAGCTGGCGCTGGACCCCGCCGGTCAGCTCAACGCCCCGCCGCCGGACGACAAGAACCTGGTCGGCTGGTACGCCGAGGGCGTCTCGCCCGGTGAGCGGGGCGCCTCGGTGGTCGCCGGGCACGTCGACACCACCAAGGGGCCGGCGGTGTTCCTGCTGCTCAGCCTGATGCTGCCGGGCAACAAGGTGGAGGTCCAACGCGCCGACAACACCGTCGCGGTGTTCGCCGTCGACTCCGTCGAGACCTTCGCCAAGGACGCCTTCCCCGACCAGCGGGTCTACGGGAAGACGCCCGACGCGCAGCTGCGGCTGATCACCTGCGGCGGCACCTACGACAAGAAGCGCCGGGACTACCTCGACAACGTGGTGGTCTTCGCGCACCTGGAGTCCTCGCGCCCGGCGTGAGCGGCCACCGGGGCGGCGCGACCGCCGGTCCCCTCCCGAGGGGGGACCGGCGGTCGCGGCGTGACGGCGGACGGAGCCGCCGCCGGCCGGTCAGCCGCGCACGACGGCCTCGAAGGCGTGCAGGTACGGGTTGACCGGGCGGACCTCGCGGACGTCCAGACCGGCCTCGGTCATCAGCCGGACCATGCTCGCCTCGGAGTGCTTGGCGCCGCCGACGTTGAGCATCAGCATGAGGTCCATGGCGGTGGTGAACCGCATCGAGGGACTGTCGTCGACGAGGTTCTCGACCACCACGACCCGGGCGCCCGGGCGGGCCGCCGCGACCACGTTCGCCAGGGTGCGGCGGGTGCTCCCGTCGTCCCACTCCAGGATGTTCTTGATGATGTAGAGGTCGGCGATCACCGGGATGTCGTCCCGGCAGTCGCCGGGGACCAGCCGGGCCCGGTCGGCGAAGACACCGCCGTCGCGCAGCCGGGGATCGGCACCGGCGACCACCTTGGGCAGGTCGAGCAGGGTGCCGTGCAGCGCCGGGTGCTTCTCCAGCAGGCTGGCGAGCACATGGCCCTGGCCGCCGCCGATGTCGACCACCGAGTCGATACCGGTGAGGTCGAGGTAGGCAGCGAAGTCGGCGGCGGACTGCCGGCTGGAGGTGGTCATCGCCTTGTCGAAGACCTTGGCGGACTCGCCCCCGTCGCTGTGCAGGTAGTCGAAGAACTCCTTGCCGAACAGCTCGGGGAAGACGTTGCGGCCCGAGCGCACCGCCTCGTCCAGCTTGGGCCAGGCCTCCCAGGTCCACGGCTCGGTGCACCACAGGGAGATGTAGCGGAGGCTGTTCGGGGCGTCCTCGCGCAGCAGCCGGGACATCTCGGTGTGGGCGAAGCGGTCGCCGTCGAGCTCCTCGAAGATGCCGTAGCAGGTGAGGGCGCGCAGCAGGCGGCGCAGCTGCCGGGGCTCGGTGCCGAGGTCGGCGGCGAGGTCGGTGACGGTGGCGGGGGTGTCGCCGAGCGCGTCGGCGAC
This sequence comes from Kitasatospora sp. NPDC097605, assembly GCF_040302725.1. Taxonomy (NCBI): domain Bacteria; kingdom Bacillati; phylum Actinomycetota; class Actinomycetes; order Kitasatosporales; family Streptomycetaceae; genus Kitasatospora; species Kitasatospora sp. NPDC097605. Next base: position 197,642 of record NZ_JBEOSF010000010.1, read on the forward strand.
ACCGAGCCGGGCGGCCGCGCGGACGGCGGCGGCGCAGGCGGCGCCGAAGACGAGCTCCCGCAGGCGCATGGCGGCCTGCGGGGTGGTGGCGGGTGCGGTGGTCATGGACCGTCTCTCTGCTTTCTGCGGGAACGGGATGGCGCGGGGCCTCGGGGTGCCTGGGGTGCTTCGGGAGCGGCGGGCGGACCGGTCAGCAGTGGCCGACCGGCTCGGAGACCGCGCACTGGTTGCGGGCGAAGGCGTTGTCGGTGCCGGTGTCGCGGTCGGCGAGGTCGGCCGGGCCGTTGCCGAGCACGAGGTTGTCGGCGATCGTGTTGCGGGCGTTGGCCACGCCGACCACGCTGTGGACGAGCACGATGCCGCCGGAGAACGGCGAGGCGCCGACGTTGTCGCGGACCTCGTTCTCGGTCACCGAGGTCTCCTCGGCACCGGTCAGCACGATGCCGGCGCCCTGGATGTGGTCCAGCCGGGGGTTGGGCGGGCAGTAGCGGTTGTTGGCGACGACCTGGTTGCGGAAGACGGTGAGCGCGCCGGCCCGGGGCACGCCCTCGTCGCCGACGATGAAGACCCCGCCGCAGTTGCCGTGGATCCGGTTGCTCTCGATGTTCAGGTCGCGCAGCCGGCGCACGGTGACGCCGATCCGGTTGTCGGTGAGCACGTTGCCGCTGACCATGGTGCCGTCGGCGGAGAGGGCGCCGCCCTCGCTGTCCACGGTATTGGCGAGGAAGACGCCGGACTGGCCGTTGCGGGCGGACTCGTTGGCGGTGATCACGCCCCGGGTGGACTTCTCCTGGCTGATGCCCTGCTGCCCGTTGTCGTGGACGTAGGTGGCGCGGACGGTCAGGCCGGCGGTGCCGGTGGCGTTGATGCCGTTCTTGCGGAAGCCGGTGACGGCGAGCGCCTCGACGGTGACGCCCTCCAGCGGCCGGTCGTCGGTGCCGACCACGCAGAGGCCGTGGCCGGCGCCGGAGCAGGCAGCGGCGAGCTCCCCGGCGGAAGCGGCGGGGGCGGCCGCGGTGGGCGGGGTGGCGGCGGGGGCGGCCGCAGGTGCGCCGGCGGGTACGGCAGCGGCTGCAGGTGCGGCGGCCGGGTCGGGCGCCTCGGCGGGGAGGATCACGCTCTCCGAGCCGGTGCCGCGCAGGGTGAGGCCGGGCGTGGTGATCCGGACGCTGCCCCGGTACTCGCCGGCGAGCAGCTGCACGACGTCACCCGGCCGGGCGGCGTCCAGGGCCTGCTGGATCGATCCTCCGGGTGGCACCACGTGCAGTTCGCCGGAGGCGTGCGCGGGCGCGGCGCCGACGGCGGTGAGGACGGTGGTCAGGGCGGTGGTGGCGGCGGCGGTGGCCGCGGCGAGGTGGTGGACCCGTCGCGTGGGCATGAGTGATGACCTGCTTTCTGGCACGCCGCCGCGTGGGAGCCCCGACGCGCGCGTGGGGGCCATCAGTACGGTGACGCTTGGTGAGTGGGGGATGACGGCCGGTGGGTGTCGGCCGAATCGACGCTAGGGGTGCGCGGGTGCCCCCGCCACCAGGGTTGGGCTGCCGGACTGACGGGGCGTCGGGCCGGGCGTGTCCCGGAGGGGCGGGCGGTGGTGGGCGGTGGCGGTGGCGGTGGCGGCCCGTCAGCTCATCGGCGCCCCCAACCGGACCGGCAGCTCCGCCAGGTGCCAGGCCACCGGGTTGGGCCCGCGCCGCACCTCGGCCGGGGCGACGGCGAGCGCCAGCCCGGGGTAGCACCGCAGCAGGGCGCCGAAGGCGGCCACGGCCTCCTCATGGGCGAGCACCGCGCCGAGGCAGCGGTGGGCACCGTGGCCGAAGCCGAGGTGGGCCTCCTGCCGCGGGGCGGCGGCCCGGCCCACGTCGAGCCGCTCGGGGTCGGCGAAGACCCGGGGGTCGTGGTTGGCCCCGGCGAGGATCGGCATCACGGCCTCGCCCCGGCGGACCAGCCGCCCGGCGAGCCGGACGTCCTCGGTGGCGTAGCGCGGCAGCGCGCCGAGTGTCGGTCCGCACCAGCGCATCAGCTCGTCGACGGCGGCCGGGAGCAGGCCGGGGTCGGCACGCAACCGGGCGAGCTGCTCGGGGTGGGCGAGCAGGGCGGCCGTCCCGTTGCCGATCAGGGTGGCCGTGGTCTCGTGGCCGGCCACGATCAGGTTGAGGACGAGCGAGATCGTCTCGACCCGGTCGAGGGCGGTGCCCTCGGCGGCGGCGAGCCGGGAGACCAGGCCGTCGTCCGGCTCGGTGCGGCGGCGCTCGATCAGTTCGTGGGCGGCGGCGACCATCGCGCGCAGCGCTTCGTCCAGGCCGGGGCCGGCGCCGCGGCCGAGGTAGGAGCTCCACCCGCGCCATCGCGGCCGGTCCGGTTCGGGGATGCCGAGCAGTTCGCAGATGACGGTCACCGGCAGCGGGTAGGCGAAGTGGGCGACGAGGTCGACCACGCCGTCGGCGTCGGCGTGCTCGCGCAGGGCGCGGGCGTGCTCCTCGGCGAGCCGCTCGATCCGGGGCCGCAGCCGGCCGACGCCGCCGGCGGTGAAGGAGGGGTGGACCAGGCCGCGCAGCCTGCGGTGCTCGGCGCCGTCCGCGTCGAACACGCCGGCGCGCAGGTACCGCTCGCACTCGGGCGGCAGTCCGCGCGCCCGCCAGACCTGCGCGGTGCGGTGGGCGGGGCGGGCGCCGGGCACCGTGGCCGCGTCGTTGACGAAGCGCGGGTCGGCGAGGACGGTGCGGACGTCCTCGTAGCGGGTGACGATCCAGAACGGCTCGACCCCCGGGACGGTGCCCCGGGCGATCGGGGTCCGCTCCCGGATCCGCGCGAAGGTCTCGAACGGGTTCCGCACCAGCTCCGCGTCACGCAGATCGACCGTCTCGATCCGGTCGATCCGCTCCACCTGCTCGACCTGCTCGGCGGACCGCGGGGACTCGGTGGTCATGGGCGCCTCCCTCGGCACTCGGGTGTCGGTCCTCTCACGAACCAAGACGGGACGGCCCGGGCCCGGGGACGACCCGATTCGCCCGATTCACCCGATCGGGTGGGACCTGGACGGCGGCCCCGCCCCGGGGGAGGCCACCGACCGCGTGCCATGCTCGAAGGCATGAGCACCACCACCGCCACCCCCGTGATCCCCGCACCGGCCGCCGCCCCGCGCCCGCCGTCCCCGGCCCGCCGCAACCCGGTCGGCGCCCATGTCCCGGTGGCGGCCCGGGGCCTGGCCGGGACCGGCCTGGCGTACGCCCGCCGGGTGGGCGCCGAGACGGTGCAGGTGTTCGTGGCGAACCCGCGCGGCTGGGCGACCCCGCCCGGCAACCCGGCCCAGGACGAGGAGTTCCGCGCGGCCTGCGCCGAGCAGGCCATCCCCGCCTATGTGCACGCGCCCTACCTCATCAACTTCGGCTCCGACACCGCGGCCACCCGCGAGCGCTCGGCCGCCTCGCTGCGCCACTCGCTGCGGCGCGGGCACGCGATCGGCGCGCTGGGCGTGGTGCTGCACACCGGTTCGGCGGTCGGCATGGCCCCGGGGGGCGGCTCGCGCCGGGTCGAGGCGATGGCGCAGGTCCGGGCGGACGTCCGCCCGCTGCTGGACGAGCTGGACGCGCTCGGCGACGACGCGCCGTGGCTGCTGCTGGAGCCGACCGCCGGCCAGGGCCGCTCGCTCTGTTCGCGGATGGAGGACCTCGCCGAGTACCTGGACGCGCTGGACGGCCACCCGAAGGTCGGGGTCTGCCTGGACACCTGCCACGCCTTCGCGGCCGGCCACGACCTGGCGGCGCCGGGCGGCGTCCGGGAGACGCTGGACGCGCTGGTCGCGGCCGCCGGCCCGGACCGGCTGCGGCTGATCCACGCGAACGACTCCGAGGACGCCGTCGGCGCGCGCAAGGACCGGCACGCCAACATCGGCGACGGGCTGATCGGCGCCGAGCCGTTCCGCGAGCTGTTCGAGCACCCGGCGACCGCCGGGGTGCCGCTGATCGTGGAGACCCCGGACCGCAAGCACGGCGGCGACGGCACCGGCCACGCCCGGGACATCACCGCGCTCAAGGCCCTGCGGACCCGCGCCGCCGCCCGGCCCGCGTAGCGCGCCCCGCCCGCGTCGCCACCGCCCCGCCCGCGCGGCGCTGCTCCGCCCGGGGCCACCCGGGACCGCTCGGGCTGCCGGGGCCCGAGGCCGATGGCACGCTGGAACGAGTCATGCGCCCCGAGGACGGGGGCCACCCCGATCAGCCCGACATGAGGCCGACATGAGCCCGACCCGGAAGTTGGCCGAGCTGCCGTGCGGACGCCGCAGCAAGTGGGTGGTGCTGGCCCTGTGGCTGGTGCTGCTGGTGGTGGCGGGCCCGCTGGCGGGCAAGCTCACCGACGCCGAGGACAACCAGGCCTCCAGCTGGCTGCCGAGCAACGCCGAGTCCACCCAGGTGCTGGACGAGCAGCGGGCGTTCCAGCCGGTGGACACCGCCCAGGCGGTGGTGGTCTACGTCCGGGACACCGGGATCACCCCCGCCGACCGGGTCGAGGCGGCCCGGGACGCCGAGGCCTTCGCCTCCGCCCCGCACGTGCTCGGCCGGATCACCGGGCCGGTGGAGTCGGCGGACGGCCAGGCGCTGCAGACCATCGTGCCGATCGACATCGGCACCGGCGGCTGGCAGGACCTGCGCCCGGCCGTGGACAGCCTGCGCGCCACCGCCGCCGAGAACAGCCTCGGCATGACCACCCATGTCACCGGTCCGGCCGGCATCGGCGCCGACCAGGCGGAGGCCTTCGCCGGGATCGACTCCACCCTGCTGGCGGCCACCGTCAGCGTGGTGATCATCCTGCTGCTGCTCACCTACCGCAGCCCGGTGCTCTGGATGCTGCCGCTGTTCTCGGCGGCCGGGGCGCTGGTGGTCGCGCAGGCGGTGATCTACCTGCTGGCCGACCACGCCGGACTGACCGTCAACGCGCAGAGCGCCGGCATCCTGATCGTGCTGGTGCTCGGCGCGGGGACGGACTACGCGCTGCTGCTCACCGCCCGCTACCGGGAGGAGCTGCGCCGGCACGAGGACCGCCACGAGGCGATGGCCTTCGCCCTGCACCGGGCCGGGCCCGCGATCCTGGCCTCGTCCGCGACCGTGGTCGCCTCGATGCTCTGTCTGCTGGTCGCCGAGATGAACTCGACCAGCGGTCTCGGCCCGGTCTGCGCGATCGGCGTGCTGGTGGCACTGGCCTCGATGCTGACCCTGCTGCCGGCGCTGCTGGTGATCGTCGGACGCTGGGTGTTCTGGCCGGTGCGCCCGGCGTTCGGGACGCCCGAGCCGACGAGGACCGGCCGCTGGGCGCACATCGGGGCGTGGATCGGGCGGCGCCCGCGCAAGGTCTGGATCGGCACCACGCTGGCTCTGGCGGCCTGCTGCGTCGGTCTGGTCTCGCTGAACGCGACCGGCCTCAGCACGGCCGGCACCTTCACCGGCAAGCCGGACTCGGTAGTCGGCCAGGAGGTGCTGGCGGAGCACTTCCCGGCCGGAACGGGCGCGCCGCTGACGGTCATCTCCGCCGCCGGCCAGTCGGCGGCGGTGCGCGCGGTGACGCAGGAGACGCCCGGGGTGGCGAGCACCACTCCCCCGGTCACCCACGAGGGCCGGGCGATGTTCCAGGCGACCCTCACCGACCCGCCGGACAGCCAGCCGGCCAAGGACACCGTGGACCGGCTGCGGACCGCGGTGCATGCCGTGCCGAACGCCGACGCCAAGGTGGGCGGCTCGACGGCGGTGATCCTGGACGCGGGCCGGGCCGCGTCCTCCGACAACCGCACGATCATCCCGCTGGTGCTGGGCGTCGTCCTGGTGATCCTGGCGCTGCTGCTGCGCGCGGTCACCGCGCCGCTGGTGCTGATCGCCACCGTCGTGCTGTCCTACGCGGCGGCGCTCGGCATCAGCGCGTTCTTCTTCGCGCACGTCTTCCACTTCGAGGGCCAGGACAACGCCTTCCCGCTGTTCGTCTTCGTCTTCCTGGTCGCCCTCGGCATCGACTACAACATCTTCCTGATGACCCGGGTCCGCGAGGAGACCGCCCAGCACGGCACCCGCCCGGGGGCGGTGGCCGGCCTGGCCGCCACCGGCGGCGTGATCACCTCGGCCGGTCTGATCCTGGCGAGCACCTTCGCCGTCCTCGGCACCCTTCCGATCGTTGGGTTCGCCGAGATCGGTTTCGCGGTGGCCCTGGGCGTGCTGCTGGACACCTTCGTGGTGCGCTCCGTCCTGGTCACCGCGGTGACCATGGACCTGGACCGCCACATGTGGTGGCCGAGCAGGTTGTCCCGACAATTTCCTCCGCCCAAGGAGGAGTTGGCCAGACAGCTTTAAGTTACCGATGAGTTCATATGGTTATCGTTCACCGTCTGGACGACCGTGGCCCGGCGTCGCTTCACTGCGGGCATGCCAACTCCCTCCGCGCGCCTCGCCGCCGTCTGCACGGCCGCCGCCGCCCTGCTCGCCCCGCTCGCCGCCGCGCCGGGCGCGTACGCCGCCCCCGCCGAGAGCGCCGCCACGTCCCCGGCGAGCGTCCCGGCGCTCAAGGTGCTGACGTACAACGTCTTCCTGATGAGCAAGAACCTCTACCCCAACTGGGGCCAGGACCACCGGGCCGGGGCCATCCCCGCCGCCGGCGTCTTCCAGGGCCAGGACGTCGTGGTGCTCCAGGAGGCCTTCGACAACGCCGCCTCCGACGCGCTGGTCGCCCAGGCCTCGGCCGCGTACCCGTACCACACCCCGGTGGTCGGCCGCTCGACCAGCGGCTGGGACGCCACCTCCGGCAGCTACAGCTCCGCCACGCCCGAGGACGGCGGCGTCACCCTGCTCAGCAAGTGGCCGATCCTGCGCAAGGAGCAGTACGTCTTCAAGGACGCCTGCGGCTCCGACTATTGGTCGAACAAGGGCTTCGTCTACGCCGTGCTGAACGTCAACGGCCTGCGCACGCACGTGATCGGCACGCATCTGCAGTCCACCGACTCCGGCTGCTCCGCGGGCCGGCCGGCGGCGGTCCGGGCCGCCCAGCTCAAGGCGATGAAGGCGTTCGTGGACGCCAGGAACATCCCCGCCGCCGAGCCGATCGTGCTGGCCGGGGACCTCAACATCGACTCCCACGGCGCGGAGCACCCCGCGCTGCTGGCCAACGCGGGCGTGGCGCCGGCCACCACCCGCGACGGCTGGGCCGACTCCTTCGACACCGCCGACAACTCGATCGCCGCCTACCGCTACCCGGGCGAGCCCAAGGAGGACCTCGACTACGTCCTCTACCGGGCCGACCACGCGCGACCGGCGACCTACACCAACACGGTGGTCCGCTTCCACAGCGCGCCGTGGACGGTGAGCAGTTGGGGCACCAGCTACACCTACGACGACCTGTCCGACCACTACCCGGTGACGGCGGGCTGACGCGGTCCGGGGGTCAGCCGGTCCCGGTGAACCGCCGGTAGGCGGCGGCGAGCGCGGAGTCCAGCGGGCGGCCGTTCAGGGTGAGGCCGGAGGGCCCCAACTCGTCGAGGGCGGTGGGCGCTCCGCCCTCGCCCTCGACGGGGTCGGGCACCTCCACCCGCCAGAAGGCGTCGAGCGGCCCGGCGAGCGGGTGTTCCTCGGACGTGGGCATCGATCACTCCCCGATCGCGTCGGCGGACAGGGTCAGCACCTCGCGCAGCCGCTCGGCGGACAGTTCGGCCAGCCACTGCTCGCCGTCGCCGACCGCCGCCTCGGCCAGGGTGCGCTTGGCGGCGAGGAGCTCACCGATCCGCTCCTCGACGGTGCCGGCGCAGACCAGCCGGCGGACCTGCACGGCACGGCGCTGGCCGATCCGGTGCGCGCGGTCGGTGGCCTGGTCCTCGACCGCCGGGTTCCACCAACGGTCCAGGTGGACCACCTGGTTGGCGGCGGTCAGGTTGAGCCCGGTGCCGCCCGCCTTCAGCGACAGCAGGAACACCCGAGGCCCGTCCGGGGACTGGAAGCGCTCGACCATCTCGTCCCGCCGGCCGCGCGGCACCCCGCCGTGCAGATAGAGCACCTCCTCGCCCAACGTCCGCCGCAGGTACGGACGGAGCATGGCGCCGAACTCCGCGTACTGGGTGAAGACCAGCACCCGGTCGCCCTCGGCCAGCGCCTCCGCCAGCAGCTCGACCAGCCGTTCCACCTTGCCCGAGCGCCCGGCCACCGCTGTACCGTCGTGCAGGAGTTGGGCCGGGTGGTTGCAGACCTGCTTGAGCCGGCCGATCGCCGCCAGCACCGCACCCTTGCGCTCGACGCCGCGCAGCCCGCCGAGGCGCTCCAGCAGGTCGGCCACCACCGCTCGGTAGAGCCCGGCCTGCTCCGCCGTCAGCGCGCAGGAGACGGTGAACTCCTGCTTGGCGGGCAGGTCCTGGACGATCAGCGGGTCACTCTTGCGGCGGCGCAGCAGGAACGGGCCGGTGACCCGGCGCAGCCGGGCCGCCGCGTCCACGCTGCCGGTCTGCTCGACCGGGATCGCGAACCGCTCCCGGAACGCCTCCGGGCTGCCGAACAGCCCGGGGTTGGCGAAGTCCAGGACGGCGTGCAGATCGGCCAGCCGGTTCTCCACCGGGGTACCGGTGAGCGCGATCCGCGGGCCGGAGCGCAGCGAGCGCAGGGCCCGGGACTGCCTGGCCGAGCGGTTCTTGATGTGCTGGGCCTCGTCGGCGACGATCCGCCGCCAGTGGACGCGGCGCAGCTCGGCGGCTTCCCGCTGGACCAGACCGTAGGTGGTGATCACCAGGTCGGCGGCCTCGTCGGGCGCGCCGCGCTCGGGGCCGTGGTGGACGTGCACCCGCAGGCCCGGTGCGAACCGGGCGGCCTCCCGCCGCCAGGTGCCGACCATCGACATCGGGCAGACCAGCAGCACCGGTCCGCGCTCCCCGCGCCCGTGCTCCAGGGCGAGCAGGGCGAGGGTCTGCACCGTCTTGCCGAGGCCCATGTCGTCGGCCAGCACGGCGCCGAGGCCGAGCCGGCCGAGCGCGTCCAGCCAGGCCAGCCCCCGCCACTGGTACGGGCGGAGGGTGCCGGTGAAGCCGTCGGGCAGCTGCGGGACCCGGTCGGCGGGGCCGGGCCGGCCGGCCAGCAGGTCGCCGATCGGGCCGGTGGCGCGCACGGCGGTGACCGGCAGGCCGTCGACCACGGCGCCGTCCTCCGCGGCCAGCCGCAGCAGCTCGACCGGTTCCATGGTGCCGCTGCCCTGCTCGGCCAGGAACCTCACAGCGGCGGCGAGTTGGGCCTGGTCGACCTCGACCCAGCGGCCGCGCAGCCGGACCAGCCCCTGCTGGGCGGCGGCGAGGTCGGCGAGCTCCTGCTCGGTGAGGGTCTGCTCGCCCAGCGCGAGCCGCCACTCGAAGGCCAGCACGGCGTCCCGGTCGACCTGCGCGGTGCGGGCCACCGCGGACGGGTCGCCGGCCGGGGCGCCCGCCGTCAGGACCAGGCCGAGCCGGGGGCGGCGCTGCCACCAGGCGGGCAGCAGGACGCCGAAGCCGGCGCGGGCCAGCGCGGGCGCGCCCTCGCGCAGGAAGCGCAGGGCGCCCGCCCGGTCGAGCCGGGCCTCGGTGGCGAAGCCGCCCGGGAGCACCGCGCGCAGCCCCGGGTCCACCCGGACGGCGCGGGCCAGCTCCGCCCGGTAGGCCTCGGCCGGGTCGCCCGCCTCGGCGGGGACGGCGCGGGCCAGCGCGAGGTAGCCGGGGTCGGCGGCGGCGCCCGGGCGCAGGACGTCGGCGGGGACCACCAGGGAGGGGCGGTCGGCGGCGCGGACCAGCAGGTCGAGCCGCCAGGCGTCGGCGCGCACCCCGCCGTCGCGGTCGTCCGGGTCGGGGCCGAGCGGTTCGGTGAGGCGGAAGTCCAGGCGCAGCGGCGCGCCGGCCGGGCGGGTGGCCTGCCAGCCGGCCAGCCGCTCGGGCAGCCCGGCGGGCGGGGCCTCGGCGAGCCGGCCGTCGGGGCCGTGCAGGGCGGCGAGGAACGGGTCGGCGGGCGGGTCGAGGTCGGCGAGGGCGACCCGGGCCTCCTGGTCGACGAGGGCGTCGAGCAGGCCGGCGACCAGGGCGTCGGCGGACGGCAGGTCGGCGGAGCGCCGGTCAGCGGGGGGCCGGTCGGCGGAAGGCCGGTCGGCGGGGTGTTCGGCGAGGCAGACCGGCGGGCAGCCGGCGACCAGCGCGGCCTCCTCCCGGTGCGCCGGGGCGTCCGGCGCGGGCCGCCAGCGGGCGTGCCACCGCCCCGCCTCCTCGACCAGCACCGGCAGCAGCCGCCCCCGCCCGACCAGCCGCCAGGCGAGGTCGTGCACCGCGGCCAGCCAGCGCACCGAGGCGCCGTAGGCCAGCTCGGCCGGGGTGCCGTCGGGCAGCTGGACGGTCGCGCCCGGCCAGTGCGGGTCGTGCAGCGCGCCGAGCAGCTGGGCCGCCTGCGAGCGGTCGAAGAGCAGCGCGGGCACCCGCCACGGGCTCAGCGCCACGCCGCGCGACACCGCGCCCACCGGTAGGTCGGGGGAGGGCACGGGCCGGCCGCCGAGCGTCGGCAGCACCAGCCCGGTCCACCGTTCGGCGGCCTGCTCGGCCAGCCAGCCCAGGCCCGGTCCGACCGTCCCCAGCAGCCGCGCCACCTCGCCGGCCGGACACGCGAACGGGTGCGCCGTCGTCCCGGCGCGCTCCGCCCGGCCGGGCGCGTCGCCCCGGTACACCGCCGCGTCCTCCGCCCAGACGGCGAGCCGCCCGTCGGCCCGCCAGAGCGCGTGCAGGGCGTACATCGGTGGGCGGCACCTCTCCGGGCAGCGGGAACAGAACGGGTTTCCCACCCTAATCCGCACCACCGACAGTGCGGGCGGGTAGGAGACCCGCAGGGGGCGTGACGGACGGTGGAAGGAGCGGACCATGCTCGTCGAGCGGCTCCGCCGGGCGATCGACGACCACGACCTGGACGGCTTCGTCGGCTGCTTCGCCCCCGGGTACGACAGCCGGCAGCCCGCCCACCCGGCCCGCGCGTTCACCGGCCGCGAGCAGGTCCGCAGGAACTGGGGCCGGTTCTTCGAGGACGTCCCCGACCTGCGGGCGGAGCTGCTGGCGCACGCCCGCGCGGACGGCGTGGAGTGGGGCGAGTGGCACTGGCACGGCACCCGCCGGGACGGCACCGCGTTCGACATGCGGGGCACGACGCTGTTCGGCGTCCGGGACGGGCTGATCCGCTGGGGCCGGCTCTACATGGAGGAGACCGAACCGGACGGCAGCGGCATCGAGCGGACCGTACGACGGCTGGCCGGTGGATGACTCGGATGGATCGGCCCGGCGGGCGGGGCGCCGGAATTGCTCCTACGTTGCGGTGCGAGGGGGCTTCCTGAACGAGAGGTGTCGACTGCCATGGCGGGAAAGTTCGAGCTGTACACCGATGAGAGCGGCATGCACCGGTTCCGGCTCAAGGCGAGCAACGGATCGATCGTGGTGACGGGTGACCCCGAGGAGAGCCGGGACGACTGCCTCAAGAGCATCGAGTCGATCCGCAAGCTCGCGCCCTACGCGGAGCTGAAGGAGGCGGCCGCCGGGTCCGCCTGAGGGCTTCGGTAGCGCCCGGGACCGGGCGGGACGCGGGTCGGCGGGACAATTCGCCGACCCGCGTTCGTTTGTACGACAGATCCCTTTGGCCGCGTGCACGCCGGGCGCGGACAGAACACAGGCATGCGTGTCGTCATCGTCACCGAGTCCTTTCCCCCCGAGGTCAACGGCGTCGCCCACAGCGTGCTGCGGACCGCCGAGCATCTGCTCCGCCGGGGGCACCAGCCGCTCGTCGTCACCCCGGCGCCCGCCCGCGGCGCGCAGAGCCCCTCGCACACCTTCGGCGCCGGCGGCGTGCCGGAGGAGCTGCCGGTGGTGCGCGTCCCGTCCGTCCCGCTGCCCGGCTACCCGCAGGTGCGGATCGCGCTGCCCAGCCGGCAACTGGCCGCCGCGATCCAGGGGCACCGGCCCGATCTCGTCCACCTGGCCAGCCCGTTCGTGCTCGGCGCGCGCGGGGCGCAGGTCGCCGCCCGGCTCGGCGTGCCCGTCGTCGCCGTCTACCAGACCGACCTCGCCGGGTACGCGCACGCCTACCGGGCCGGGCGCGGGCTCGGCGAGGCAGCCGCCTGGCACCGGATCCGCTCCGTCCACGGCCTCGCCGCCCGGACGCTCGCACCCTCCACCCCCGCCGCCCAGGACCTCACCGCGCACGGGGTCGCCCGGGTGCAGCTGTGGCCGCGCGGCGTGGACTCCGTCCGCTTCCACCCGCGCCACCGCGACGAGGCGCTGCACCGGGCCCTCGCCCCCGGCGGCGAGGTGCTGGTCGGGTACGTCGGGCGGCTCGCGCCGGAGAAGCGGGTCGACCTGCTCGCCGAGACCGCGACGCTGCCCGGGGTGCGGGTGGTGATCGTCGGCGACGGGCCGTCCGCCCCCGGACTGAAGGCCGCCATGCCCGGCGCCGTCTTCCTCGGCCGGCGCACCGGCGAGGAGCTGGCCCGATGTTTCGCCACCCTGGACGTCTTCGTGCACACCGGGCCGCTGGAGACGTTCTGCCAGACCATCCAGGAGGCGATGGCCAGCGGGGTCGCGGTGATCGGCCCGGCCGCCGGCGGCCCGCTGGACCTGGTCGCGCACCACCGCACCGGCCTGCTCGTCCCGCCCCGGGACGGCGCGGCGGTGGCCCGGGCGGTGACCGGCCTGGCCGGGGACGCGGAGCTGCGGGCCGCGTACGGGCGCGCGGGGCGGGCGGAGGTGACGGCCCGCACCTGGGAGGCCGTCGGGGACCTGCTGCTGCGGCACTACGCCGAGGTGCTCGCGGAGCACCACGGGACGGCGGCGCCCGCGCCGGCGGCTGTGGCCGCGGCCGAGCCCGCCCAGCCGGCCGCGCCGCTGACGGAGGAACTGTCCGCATGACCACCGGCCCGCTGCGGATCGTCCGGGTGGCGAACTTCGTCACCCCCGTCTCCGGCGGACTGCGCACCGCCCTGCGCCACCTCGGCGCGGGCTACCGGGCCGCCGGGCACACCCCCGTGCTCGTCGTGCCCGGGGAGCGGCGCACCGTCGAGGAGGACGAGCAGGGGCTGGTCGTCACCCTGCCCGGCCCCGTGTTCCCCGGCAGCGGCGGGTACCGGCTGCTCACCGACCGCCGGGCGGTGGCCGCCGAACTCGAACGGCTCGCCCCCGACCGGCTGGAGGTCTCCGACCGGACCACGCTGCGCTGGACCGGGGCCTGGGCCCGGCGGCACGGGGTGCGGTCGGCGATGGTGTCGCACGAGAGCGCCGTCGGCGTGCTGCGGACCTGGGGCCTCCCCGGCCCGGCCGCCGACGCGGCCGCGAACCGGCTCAACGGCCGGACCGCCCGGTCGTACGACACGGTGGTCTGCACGACCGACTGGGCCGCCGCCGAGTTCCGCCGCCTGGGCGTGCGGAACCTCGCGCGCGCCCCGCTCGGGGTGGACCTCGCCGCCCTGAGCCCGCCCGCCGCCGACCGGGCCGGGGAGCGGGCCCGGTTCGCGGCCCCCGGACAGGTGCTGCTGGTGCTCTGCTCCCGGCTCTCCACCGAGAAGCGCCCCGCGCTCGCCCTGGACGCCCTGGCCGCGCTGCGGTCCGCCGGCGTCGAGGCGGTGCTGGCGGTGGCCGGCACCGGACCGCTGCGGTCACGGCTGGCCGCCCGGGCCGCCCGGGAGCGGCTGCCGGTCCACTTCCTCGGCCACCTGGCCGGGCGCGGGGCCGTCGCCCGGCTGCTCGGCTGCGCGGACGTGGTGCTGGCGCCGGGACCGGTGGAGACCTTCGGGCTGGCGGCGCTGGAGGCGCTCGCCTGCGGCACGCCGGTCGCGGTCAACCGCGGCTCCGCGCTGCCCGAACTGGTCGGCCCGGCCGGTGTGGCCGCCGAACCGACCGGCGCGGGGTTCGCGCAGGCGGCGCGCGAACTCCTCGCGCGCCCCGAACCGGCCCGGCGCGCCGCCGCCCGCGCCCAGGCCGAACAGTACGGCTGGCCCGTGGCCGTGGCGGCCTTCCTCGCCGCCCACGGCGTGGCGCCCGTCACCGCCCGTTGAACGGGGCGGCACGGAACAGCACGGAGGAGCACGGAACGGGTGGGAGATCCGATGAACACCATCACCCCAGTGGACGGAGGAGGCGGCACCGTACCGGGTGCCGCGCACGACACGACCCGGGGGCACGGGAGACGGACCGGCGAACCGGTCCGCTTCGTGGCCCTCGGCGACTCGCTCACCGAGGGCGTCGGCGACCCGATCGCCGACGGCTGGCGCGGCTGGGCGGCCCTGCTCGCCCGGTCCCTGGCCCCGCCGCAGACCGGGGTCGACTTCACCAACCTCGCGCGCAGCGGCGCGCTCACCACCGACCTGACGACCGAGCAGCTGCCGGCGGCGCTCGCCGTGCGGCCGCGGTTCGCCGCCGTGGTGGCCGGCGGCAACGACACCCTGCGGTCCGGCTTCGACGTCGGCCGCACCACGCTGGCCCTGGACACCGTCCTCGGCGAGCTCACCGGCAGTGGCGCGGTGGTGCTGACCGCCTGCCTGCCCGACCCGGGCGCCCTGCTGCGCCTGCCCCGTCCGCTCGCCCGGCCGCTGGCCCGCCGGATGCGCGCGGTGAACACGGTGGTGCACGCGCTCTCCGCCCGCCACGGGGCCGTCCACCTGCACATCGCCGAGCTGCCCTGGACGGCGGAGCGCGGGCTGCTCAGCGTCGACCGCCTCCACCCGAGCGCCGAGGGCCACCACCTGATCGCCCGCGGGTTCCACGACCTGCTCGCCGCCGCCGGCCGCCCCCTCGGCCCGGCCCCCGCCCCGGAACCGGCCGAACCCCCGCCCAGCACCCTCGCCGACGTCTGGTGGATGGCCACCAAGGGCACCCGCTGGGTCGCCGACCGCAGCACCGACCTGCTCCCCGGCCTGGTCGCCCTCGCCGCCGCCGAGGGCTACGCCCGTCTCCGCGGCACCACCGGCCACCACGACCGCCGCATGGCCCACGCCACCACCACCGCCCTGTCCACCCTCCCGCCCCACCCCGCCTGACCCACCCTCGCCCGCAAGGGATCGGCGCACCGGAGTGGGAAGTCGACGGCATCGACTTCCCGCTCCACCCGCCACAACGCAGCCCCGTCGGACGGCCGCCGGCGCCGTCGGGACGACCGAAGCACCGACGCGACCGGGGCCACTGAAACGGCCGGGGCGGCAGCAGGACCGCCGGGTGATCGAAGCAGCCGGCGGTGGGGTGCGGTCGAGGCGGCCCGGAGCCCCAACAACCGGTCGAGACCGCTGGAGCGTCCGCCGGGTGATCGGGACGACCGGGCCGCAGTGACGGCGGCACCCACCGCATCGGGACGACCGGGCCGCGGTGCCGTCGAGCCACGCGTACTCGCGGCGACTTGAGCGCGGCACCGACGGATCCGGGCGGCCGGGGCCAGTGGGGGTCGGTTGGCGTCGGGGGTGGCGGGTTCGGGGAACCGGTGGGGTGGGGTGGGGTGTCTTCGGGGGTGGATGACGGGTGGAAGGAGTGCGGGTGGGCGAGTCGGAGCGGGAGTTGCTGGCGGCGGCCGGGGTGCTGTTCCCGGACGAGCGGGGGCGGGTGCTGGTGGTGCGGTTGCCGTACGACCGGAAGCATCCGGTGGCGGTGCCGGGTGGGGGGTGGGATCCGCAGGACGGGTCGCCGCGCCGGACGGCGGTGCGGGAGATCGAGGAGGAGCTGGGGTTCACGCCCCGGCTCGGGGCGCTGGCCTGCCTGGACTGGACGCTGGACCGCCACCGTCCGCCGATCGCCGCCCACCTGTACTGGGCCGAGCCGCTGACGCCGGAGCAGGCGGCGGCGTTCACGCCGGACCGTGCCGAGGTGGGCGGTTGGGCGTGGCTGACGCCGGAGCAGGCGGGCCACGCGCTGCCGCCGCGGCTCTCCCGGCGGGTGACGGCCTGTCTGCGGGCGCCCCGCGTGGCCGCGCCGCTGGAGCTGGAGGACGGCCTGCCGGTCGGGCACGCGCTCGACCACCTGGCGCCCGGCCCGGCCCCCGCCTACACGGGCGCGACAGGGCTGGCGGCACTGTCTGAGAACTGGCCCCCGGCGACGGACCCCGCTCCCCCGGCCGACGCCCCGCCGTTGCTGGACCGGGACGCCTACATCGCGAGCCGCCCGCGGATCCGGGCCAAGGCCCGCGCGGTGTTCACGGACCGGGCGGGCCGTGTCCTGCTGGTGCGGCAGCGGCCGTGGGACCTGCCGGGCGGCGACGCGCCGTACTGGACCCTGCCGGGCGGCGGCGTCGAGGCCGACCGGGAGCTGCCCCGGGCAGCGGCCCGCCGGGAGGTCCGCGAGGAGCTGGGCTGGTCCTGCGAGCCGGGGCGGCTGCTGGCGCTGGACTGGCTGCCCGGCCGGGCGGCCGACCCGGCGGCGCCCCGGGAGAACGCCGTCCTGGTGTACCTGTTCGACGGCGGCACGGTGGCGGACGAGCGGTTCGCGTCGATCGTGCTGGCCGAGGACGAGCTGACCGAGTGGCGGCTCTGCGACCCGGTGGAGGCGCGAGCCCTGCTGAGGCCCGCGTCCTGGGCCCGGACGGCGGCCGCGCTGGCGGCGCGGGACCGGCCGGGCGGCCCGGCCGAGCTGGTCGGCGGCTACCCGGCCGGATGAGCGTGCCCGCGCCGAACGGGAACACGGACGGCGGGACGGGCGGCGTCCCGCCGGTCCACACTGACCGCATGCAGAACACGCAGCACACGACACGCCCCGCGGACGGCCTCGGCGCCGTGCTGGCCGGTCGCCGGGTGACGGCGGTCGGCGGCGGCGACCGGCTCGACCTCGTGCTCGACGGGCCGGCGACCGTCCGGGTGGCGCACGAGTTCCGCTTCACCGGGGCGACCGGGGTCGGGGTGTTCTATCCCGCGCTGACCTTCCGGCCCACCCGACCACTGCTCGGTCTGGTCGGCCGGAAGGTCGGCTCCGCCCGGATCACCCCGGCCGGAGGGCTGGAGCTGGTGTTCACCGGCGAGGGCGGCGGGACGCTGTCCGTCCCGCCGCACGCGCTGCTGGCGCCGTGGCGCGTGGTCACGCCGGACGGCACGGTCTGCGCGGGGCTCCCCGGCGGCGAGGTCGCCTGGTCCGGAGAGCCGGACGCGGACGGACCCGACGAACCCGCCTGACCCGCCGAACCCGCCGGCCCCGCCGGACCGGTCAGACCTCCAGGTCCGCCTCGATCCTGGTGAGCTGGTGCCGGGCCATCGCCAGGTTGGCCCGGGTCTTGTCCAGCGCCAGGTAGAGGAACAGGCCCTTGCCGCTGCGGCTGGTGAGCGGGCGGATCAGGTGGTACTGGCTGCTGAGGGTGATGAGGATGTCCTCGATCCCGTCGCCGAGCCCCAGCATGTCCATGGTGCGCATCTTGGCCCGCACCACGTCGGTGTTCCCGGCGGCGGCCACATTGAGGTCGAGGCCGCCGGGGCCGTCGAGGGTGGCCAGTGCCATGCCGCTGTTGTAGTCGACCAGGGCCGCGCCGATGGCGCCCTCGATCACGGTCATGGCCTGCTTGAGCGCGCCTGCGGCGTCGGTCATCTCGGGGTCTCCCGTTCCTGGATGGGTCGGTGGGTCGGTAAGGGTCGGTGAAAAGCGGTAGTGGAGAAGCGGGGTTCGACGGGCCGGGGCCCTCAGAGCTCCCGGGCGTCCTTGGGCGGCGGCGCGTCGTTCAGCAGCGCGGCGATCCGCTGGGCGGAGCGGCGGGCCTCCAGGTGCAGGCGGCCGACGTTCGCGTCCGGATGGGCGAGCAGGGTGAGCACGCAACTGCCGCCCGCCGCGTAGATGGCGACGTAGCCGTGCTCGCCGCGCACCAGCGACTCCCGGAACTCGCCCTGGCCGGTGCTGTCGGCGAGCCGCTGCGCCAGGCCGAGCGCGGCGGCGGTCAGCGCCGCCAGTCCCGACGGCTCGGTCCCGTGGGTGTCGTGGGCGACCAGCAGGCCGTCCACACTGGCCACCAGGCCGCCCGCGAGGTGCGGCATCCGGTGCTTGATGGCGCGGAGTTCGGCCAGCAGCTCGGTCTCCAAGGCGATCAGTTGTCTCCTTCCGGCACGCTGCTTGAGCGCCCGCCTCATGGCCGTGAGGGCGGGGTCGCGGGCGGAGAGTGGTTCAAAGTCGGGCCTCCAGAAGGGTTCGGACCCGGATCAGCAACGCGATGTCCGGATCGGTGGCGGTGGTCGGGACGGCGGTGGGATCCGACCCGCGCCGCCCCCCGGTGAGGGCGGCGAGCGCCGCGCCGGGCACCCGCCGGTGCAGTCCGCCGGGGGCCCGCGGCGCCGGAACGCGGCCCGTCCCCGGTGGCCCGGACGCGCACCGGGGGTCGGAGCCGGTTCCGGGGACGGCTCCGGAGCCGTCCCCGGAACCGGCCAGCAGGCCGGCGGCGGCGAGCCGGCGGACGTCCGCCGTGGTCGCGAACGCGGAGCGGCCGAGCAACCGGGCCAGCTCCGCCGGGGTTCTCCGGCCGTCCGCGTGGTCGAGCAGGTCGCACTGGCGCCGGGTCGGCGGGCGCAGCCGGCGGGCGTGGCGCCCGGGGCCGTGGCCGGCGGCGGCCGGCGGGCCGGCGGAGCGGCACAGCGGCGCGGTGTCGAGCTGGGCCGAGGGCCAGATCCGGTCCAGCAGGTGCTGCCGCCGCTCGGCCTCCCGGCGCAGCCGGTGGGCGCCGACCGCGACCACCGGGCCGAGCCAGTGCCGCGCACCGGGCGCGAAGGTCCAACCAGGTTGGGTCGCAAGGGCGTTGCCGGTACCGTCGAACGCCTCGAACAGGAAGCAGGCGGCGTCGTAGAGCGCGCCGAGGTGGCAGAGTTCGAGCTCGCCCCGGGTCAGCCGGCCCTGTTCGACCAGCGCCTCGCCGACCCTGGCGTGCGGGCCGAACCGGTGGACGGCCTCCTGCCAGGTCTCGCGGGTGAGCCGGCCACAGGCGGTGAGCAGGGTGGCGAGGTCGGGGGCCCGGTCGGATTCGGCGTGGGCGACCAGGCCGTCGACGAGGTAGACGGTGCCGGCGGGGCCGCGCAGGGCGCCGGTGGCGCGTTCGCCGGCGAGCCGTTCGACGGCCGCGCCGGGGGTCCAGCCGGGGCCGGCGGCGACCGGGAGCGGTGCGGCGGCGGCCCCGCCCGGTGGCCGGAACCCGACGGCGGTGCGCGCCGCCTCCGCGCCGTGGCCGCCCGGTGCGGGGTTCGCGTCGGTGTTCGCATCGGCGTTCGTCATCCGAGCACCAGTTCCTCGGCGATCGACTGGAGACGGAACCGGGCGACGGCGAGGTTGCCCTCGGCGCGGTCGAGCCAGAGGTGCAGGACGAGCCGGCTGTCGAAGACGGTGTCGATGAAGCACAGCAGGTGGTAACTGCTGTCGGCGGTCAGGATGATGTCCTGCAGCGGCACCGCGCGGTCCTCCGCGGCGGTGAAGGTCGCGGCGTCAACGGCCGCCCGCACCAAGTCGGTTGCCTCCGCTGCCGTGGTGTCGTGGTCGCCGGTCGGACTGGCTCCGACGCTGCCCAGGGCGAGCCCGCTGCTCCAGTCGATCAGACCGGCGGCACGGGCCCCGGCGATCGCCATCGCCCGGGACAGGCACTCGTCGATACCCGGCACTCGGGCTCCTTCGGAGGGTTCGGGGAGGAAACGGCACGGCGGGACCCGACCGCCGGAGGCCGGCCGGACTGCCACGACCTGTGGCGGGGTCGACACGGAAGGCTACTGATGGAATCCATGCAGAGAACATTCCAATGGCATATTCACACCACAAGGGCGCGTTTCCGGCCATCCTTTGACACGCCGTCAGGCCGATGCCCGCGGCATCGCCGCTGACCGCACACCCGCACGTGACACGAACGAACGATCCACCTGGGGTGCGACCTTGGCCGGTTGTCGGCCGACCCGACGGGTTTCGGACCGCGCATGCGATAGAACCGGTGGGCGGACCCCCGGGCCCCGGAGCGGGGGAACGACGAAGCGGCCGCCCCCCGCAGGGGAACGGCCGCTTCCGATGGAGCGCCAGGCCCGGGTCGCACGGACTCTCCCTACTGAAAGTAGGGCGTGCTCTGGTAGCACCGCTGACGCCTGGTCGAACCGGTCCCGATCCCCGCTCCGCGAAGACCGTTCCCTTTCGACGAGATGAACACTAGCAGGCCATCACGCCTGGTCAGAAATCGGATGCCCGGCGCCCGCGACGGGCCCGCGCCCGGCGGGCAGCAGCGCGGCGTAGCCGGCGATCAGCGCCGCGAGCCCGACCTCGAAGGCCTGGTCGGCCCGCTGCCGCCCGGTCGGGACGGCGGCCAGCGCGTCGGCCAGCCGCGGCGTGGCGGCCCGGTCGACGGCGTCGACCATGACGGCGGGCGCGACGAGGTCCAGCGCCGAGCCGAGGATGAAACTCTCCAGGGCGGTGATCACACCCATCACGTCCTCCCGCGCGAAGCCCGCCACCTCCAGGGTGACGACGGCCCGCTCGTAGAGCTCGTGCATGAACGGTTCGGCGAGCGGCGCGGTGGCCAGCAGCCGGATGATGCCGGGGTGCTCGGCGAAGGCCTCGCGGTAGGCGCGGGCCCAGCCGCGCAGCGCCTCGTCCCACGGACGGTCCCAGAGCGACCGCTCGCCGATGACCCGGACGAGCTCGCCGCGCATCAGGGCGACGATCTCGGCACGGCCGGCGACGTGGTGGTACAGCGCGGAGGGGCTGACCTTGAGCGCGCCGGCGAGGGCGGGGATGGTCAGGTCGCCGGCCTCGTCGACCAGCCGCAGCGCGGTCTGCACGATGCGCTGCCGGTCCAGCAGGGGGGTGCGCGGCCTGGCCATGGGGTTCCCGTTCCTCTCCGCGGTGGCGGCTTCGGTGTCGGCGTCGGTGTCGGTGCCGGTGTCGCCGCACAGGGCGGCCCTACGATCATCGCGCAAGATCATCGTGATGAAAACGTAATCGAATGACTTTCAATAAAACTCTTCCGCGCCCCGCCCGGTCGCACCTACGGTTACCGAATCCCATTCAGTTAACCAGGTCACACCAGACCGCACCGGGAGAGGACGCACCCGCATGCGCGCCGACACGATCTTCACCGGAGGCCGGATCCACACCGGCGACCCGGCCCGCCCCGTCACCGACGCCCTCGCCGTCACCGCCGGACGGATCACCGCCCTGGGCGCCACGGCGCACGCGCTGCGCGACGAGCGGACCGAGACCGTCGATCTGGCCGGCGGCGCCCTGCTGCCGTCCTGGGGCGACGGCCACGTCCACCCGCTGATCGGC
This sequence comes from Kitasatospora sp. NPDC097605, assembly GCF_040302725.1. Lineage (NCBI taxonomy): Bacteria > Bacillati > Actinomycetota > Actinomycetes > Kitasatosporales > Streptomycetaceae > Kitasatospora > Kitasatospora sp. NPDC097605. The sequence continues at coordinate 218,865 of NZ_JBEOSF010000010.1, forward strand.
GGACTCGGCCTGCGCGGCGTCCCGGTCCGGGACTGCACCAGCCTGGCCGAGGTGGTCGAGGCCGTCCGGGTCTGGGCCGAGCGGCACCCCGAGGCCGAGTGGATCACCGGCGACGCCTTCGACCCCTGGCTCGCCGAGGGCGGCCTGTTCGACGCCGCGCTGCTCGACGCCGTCGTCCCCGACCGGCCGGTGCTGCTGCGCACCATGGACCACCACACCGGCTGGGCCAACAGCGAGGCGCTGCGCCGCGCCGGGTACACCGCCGAGACGCCCGAGCCGGCCCACGGCGAGATCGTCCGCCGCCCCGACGGCAGCCCGCTGGGCACCCTGCGCGAGTTCGGCGCGCTCAACCCCGTCCTCGCCCTGGTCCCGCTGCCCGACCTCGCCGAGCAGGTCGACGCGCTCCACGGGACGGCCCGGGTGCTCGCCTCCGCCGGCGTGACCTGGGTCCAGGACGCCTGGGTGGAGCCCCAGCAGGTCGACACCTGGCTCGCCGCCGTCGCCGACGGCCGAGAGCTCGCCGTCCGGGCCAACCTCGCCCTGCTGCTCGAACCGGACGACTGGCGCGGGCAGCTGCCCCGGCTCGCCGCCGACCGCGAGCGGGTCGAGGCCGCCGGGCGCGGCCAGGTCACCGCGCGGGCCGTCAAGTTCTTCGCCGACGGCGTCCTGGAGTCCGGCACCGCCGCGCTGCTGGAGCCCTACTCCGACTGCCCGCACTCGCACGGCGCCGCCAACTGGACCGGCGCGGAGCTGGCCGACGCCGTCACCGCCGTCGACGCGCTCGGCTTCCAGCCGCACATCCACGCCATCGGCGACCACGGCGTGCGGATCGCCCTGGACGCCGTCGAGGCCGCCGCGCGCCGCAACGGACCGCGCGCCCGCCGCCCGGTGATCGCGCACGTCCAGCTGGTCGACCCGGCCGACCTGCCGCGGTTCGCCGAGCTCGGGGTGATCGCCAACTTCGAGCCGCTCTGGGCGCAGCCGGACCCGCTGATGACCGAGCTGACGCTGCCCCGGATCGGCCCCGAGCGCGGCGCCCGGCAGTACCAGATCGCCGCCCTGCTGCGCGACGGCGCGCGGGTCTCGTTCGGCAGCGACTGGCCGGTCACCCGGTACGAGCCGCTCGCCGGGCTGGCCACCGCCGTCACCCGGCAGACGTCCGAGGGCCTGCCGGAGGGCGGCTGGCTGCCGCAGGAGCGGATCGGGCTCGACCAGGCGCTCGCCGCGTACTCGGCGGGCGTGGCGCACCAGGCGTTCGAGGAGGACGCGTGGGGGGTGCTGCGGGTCGGCCTGCGGGCGGACCTGGTGCACCTGGCCGCCGACCCGTACGCCGTCCCGGCGGGCGAGCTGGCCGGGGTCGCCGTGCTGGGCACCTGGCTCGGCGGCCGCCGCACGCACTGAGCGGAGCTCCCACCCCCGCCCCGCCCCCCGACCGCGCCGCGCCGCGCCCCCGATCAACGGGGCGCGCCCCGGGCGCGCACCGAGGCCGAACGCGCCCCCACCCGGACGTCCTGCCCTACCCTCGACCGCACGACCACCAGGAGAGCTCCCCCCATGCACCTGCCCTCCGACACGACCGCCGCGACCGCCCCCGCGGCCGCGCCCCCGGCCCCGGCACCGGCCCCCGGGCTGGAACGCGGTGTCCTCGGCACCGGCGACATCGTCTTCTTCGTCGTGGCCGCCGCCGCGCCGCTCACCGTGATGGCCGGGGTCGCGCCCTTCGCCATCGCGTTCGGCGGCATCGGCGCCCCGGCCGCCTACCTGGCCACCGGTCTGGTGCTGGCCCTGTTCGCGGTCGGCTTCACCACCATGGCCGCGCACGTGCGCAACGGCGGCGCGTTCTACGCCTACGTCACCCGGGGCCTCGGCCGCCCCGCCGGGCTCGGCGCCGCCCTGCTCGCGGTGCTGTCGTACAACGCGATCCAGATCGGCATGTTCGGCGCCTTCGGCTACTTCGCCAAGGAGACCGCAGCGGACCTGCTCGGCCTGGACCTGCCCTGGCCGTTCTGGGCGCTGCTCGGCGTCGTGGTGGTCTGGTTCCTCGGCTACCGCTCGATAGACCTCGGCGCCAAGGTGCTCGGCGCGCTGCTGATCGCCGAGACCGGCATCCTGCTGGTGCTCGCCGTCGCGATCCTGGCCAGGGGCGGGGCGCACGGCCTCTCGCTCGCCTCCTTCGCGCCCGGGAACGTGGCCACCGGCGGCATGGGCGGCGTGCTCGGCCTGTCGTTCGCCGCGTTCGTGGGCTTCGAGGCCACCGCGATCTACCGCGAGGAGGCCCGCGCCCCGCACCGCACGGTGCCCCGGGCCACGTACGCGGCGATCGCCTTCCTCGGGCTCTTCTACACCTTCATCACCTGGACGATCGTGCAGGCCTTCGGCGACTCCGGGGCGGTGACCGCCGCGACCGACGACCCGGCCGGGATGTTCTTCACCGCGATGACGGACTACGTCGGCGGCTGGGCGACGGACCTGCAGCGCGTCCTGATCGTCACCAGCCTGCTGGCCGCGCTGCTCGCCTTCCACAACACCATCACCCGCTACGGCCACGCGCTGGCCACCGAGGGCGCCGCGCCGGCCGCGCTCGGGCGGATCCACCCCCGGCACCGCTCGCCGTGGGTCGGCGGGGTCGCGCAGAGCCTGCTGGCGGCGGGCGCCGTGGTGGTGGCCGCGCTGATCGGCGCGGACCCGTACAACCAGTTCTTCCTCTGGGTGAACTCCCCCGGCGTGGTCGGCATCCTGCTGCTCCAGGCGCTGGCCGGGCTCGCCGTGTACGCGTACTTCCGGCGCGAGCGGGCGGCCGCGGCGAGCGCCGGGCGGCTGCGCACGGTGGTCGCGCCACTGCTCTCCACGGCGCTGCTGTGCGGCGCGACCGGGCTGGTGGTCTGGCGCCTCGACCTGTTCACGGCGGCCGGACCGGAGGTCAACTGGCCGCTGGTGTCGGTGGTTCCGGTGGTGTTCCTGACCGGGGTCGGCCTCGCCCTGCGGCTGCGTTCGCGCCGTCCGGAGGTGTACGCCCGGCTCGGCAGCGCGGACGCCGACGGGGAGCCGGACCCCCGCTGAGGTCCGACCGCACGCCGGCTGTACGCCGACCGCGCGCCCGTTCGAGCGGGTGCGCGGTCGGCGTACGATCGAAGTGCGGCGACCACCCGCGTGCCCCTCGACCAGGGGCCGGATCCGGTGGTCGGCGCCCCCGGACGCTCCCCGGCCGCCTGCGGCGGCACCCGGCGCCGCACCCGGTCGAAGGCCGGCGGAGGACCCGACAGAGGGAAGAGCGGACCATGTCACTCTCCACCACTCCGACGACCGGCCCCGACCGGGCCGGCTCCCAGCCCTTCGAGACGATTCCCGTGGGCGCGGGCCCGCACAGCGTGGCCGCGAGCGGCGACGGCCGGCGGGTCTACGTCACCAACTTCCTCGACGGCACGGTCACCGCCGTCGACACCCCGGCGCACACCGTCGCCATGACCTTCCCGGTCGCCGCCGGCCCGTACGGGGTGGCCCTGGACCCGCCCGGCGAGAAGCTCTACGTCGCCGATCACTCCACCGACGCCGTCAAGGTGTTCGACACCGCCACCGGCGACGAGACCACCAGCACCGGCACGGGCGCCCGGCCGTACGGGCTGGCCGTCACCGTGCACCCCGAGCAGTTACTGATCGCCGACGCGATCGACGACCAGGTGATGGTCGCCGACCTGCTCACCAAGACCCACGGCGCCCTCACCGGCATCGACTTCCCGGTCGGCCTCGCCGCCGACCCGAGCGGCAACCGCTTCTACGCCGCCAACTACTTCGCGAACACGGTGTCCGTGTACGACGCGACCGAGGTCATCGAGGTGAAGGGGCCGACGCCGGCCGAGCCGCTCGAAGTGATCACGGTCGACCGGGGACCGTACGGCCTGGCCGTCGGCCCGCACGACTCGCAGCTGTACGTGGCCCACTTCCCGTTCGACACGGTCTCCGTGGTCGACCTCCACAGCAGCACCGTCACCCGCACCATCACCGTGCCCGGCGGCCCGCGGGGCGTCGCGGCCGACCCGGACGGCCACCGCCTCTACGTCACCGCCTTCTTCCGGCGGAGCCTGGTGGTCGTCCCGCTCTGACCCATTCATTCGAGCATCTGTTCGATTGTCGTCGTAGGCTGGAGGCATGAGCACCACCGCCGCCGTCCACCTCCAGCCGTCCCTGTTCGACGATTCCGGGCCGACCGGGCCCGCCCTCGGGCCGCTCGCGGGCGTACGCCGGGAGGTGCTGGGCTCGGGTGCCTGGGTGGACGTGCTGCCCGGCTGGCTGCACGGAGCGGACCGGCTGTTCGAACAGCTGGCCGCCGAGGTGCCCTGGCGGGCCGAACGGCGCGAGATGTACGAGCGCACGGTGGACGTCCCCCGGCTGCTCGCCTCCTACCGGGAGGGGAACCCGCCGCCGCACCCGGTGCTCGGCGAGGCCCGCGCGGCGCTCAGCCGGTACTACGCGCGCGAGCTGCGCGAGCCGTTCCGCACCCTGGGCCTCTGCTACTACCGGGACGGCCGGGACAGCGTGGCCTGGCACGGCGACCGGATCGGACGCGGCGCACGCGAGGAGACCATGGTGGCGATCCTCTCCGTCGGCGAACCCCGCGCGCTGCTGCTGCGCCCCCGGGGCGGCGGCCCGGTGCTGCGGCACCGGCTCGGGCACGGGGACCTTCTGGTGATGGGCGGCACCTGTCAGCGCACCTGGGAGCACGCGGTGCCGAAGACGGCCCGGCCGGTGGGCCCCCGGATCAGCGTCCAGTTCCGGCCGCGCGGCGTCTCCTGACACACGCGGACGGGACGGCCCGCGCTTGCCGGCCGCGCGCGCCGGGCGGACGCTGGCCGGGGGGCGGGTGGCGGGGGCGACCGGCGGGGCGAGGAGGGCAGAGCGGCATGCCGAAGGCGGGCAGGTACCACGAGGGCGTCCCCTGCTGGGTCGAGCTGGGCGCGGTGGACCTCGGGCGGGCCCGGCGCTTCTACGGCGGACTGTTCGCCTGGGAGTTCGTCGACCTGCCCGGCTGGACCGTCGCCACGCTGCGCGGCGCCCAGGTCGCGGGCCTCACCGCCGGGCCGCCGGGCACCGGGCAGTCCTGGACGACGTACCTGGCGGTCGGCGACGCGGCGCGGACGGCCGCGGCGGTCCGGGAGGCGGGCGGCCGGGTCCTGCGGGAGCCGTACGAGGTACCGCCCGAACAGGGCTGGGCGGCACTCGCGGCCGACCCGGCCGGAGCGGTCTTCGGCCTGCGGCAGGGGCTGCTCTGGCAGGGCGCCGGCCTGGTCGACGAGCCGGCCGCGTTCAGCTGGAGCGAGCAGCACTCCCCCGACCCCGACACCGCCCGGGACTTCTACCGGCGGGTCTTCGGCTACGAGTACGGCCGTGAGAGCGACGGCGCCACGGTCTTCCGGGTCGACGGGCTGCCGGCCGGCGACATCGCCCGGCGGCCCGGGGCCGGCTGGGCGGTGCACTTCGGGGCCGCCGACACCGACCGCGCGGTCGAGCAGGTGCGCGAGCTCGGCGGCACGGTGCTGGCCGGGCCGGAGCCCACCCCGTTCGGGCGGCGGGCGGTGGTCCGCGACGACGGCGGCGCGGCGTTCACGCTGGTCGGCGTCCCGTCGGCGGAGCGGACGCCGGCCGCCTGAGCACCCCGCCGCTTGAGCGCCCCGTTGCCCGGGCACCCCGCCGCTTGAGCGCCCCGCCGCCCGGGCACCCCACCGCCTGAGCGCCCCGCCGCCCGGGCGCCTACCGCCCCAGCGCCCGCTCCAGACGGGCGATGTCCGCGGCGTCCTTCGCCCGGCGCGGACGGCGCGGGTCCCAGACCGGCATCATCCGCTTGATCTCGATCTGCGCCTCCGGGGCGACGATCGGGCAGACCAGCCCGCCGAGCCGCCCCGGCGGCCCGTCCAGCAGCCCGGCCGGCCAGGCCGTCCCCGCCCAGGGACCGCCGGCCACCAGCACCCGGCCGTCCGGCGCCGGGTCGACCAGCGCGAAGCTCGACTCCAGGCCGTCCCTGACGAAGTCGAGCTGCTGCTCCGGCGGGCTGCCCGGCAGCGGGCGGTGGCCGAGGGCGCGCAGCGCGGCGGCGAGCGCCCCGGCGTCGGCGGCCGGCGCGAACCAGTCGACGTCCTCGTGGTCGCGGGTCTGCTCGCCGAGGAAGAAGTCCATCGCCCAGCCACCGCGCAGCCAGACACGCGAGCCGAGACGGCGGGCCAGGCCCACCGTCTCGGCGATCTGCGCGAGTTGCCCGTCGGCTCGCTTCCGGTCCATGGACCCCACCTCCACGGTCCCGGACGCTATACCCGTCGCAGCCCCTCCGTCGCGGGGATGTCCGTCAAGGTCCGGGTCTCAGTCCTTGACCGCGCCGGCCAGCCCGGAGACCAGCTTGCGCTGCACCGCGATGAAGAAGATCAGCACCGGGACGGTCATCAGCGTGGAGGCCGCCATGATGCCGCCCCAGTCGTTCTCGTCCGGCTTGAAGAACACCAGCAGGGCCGAGGGGAGGGTCTGGTTCTCGGTCGCGCTGATGATGAAGGTCTTGGCGAAGACGAAGTCGTTCCACGCCGCGATGAAGGAGAACACGCTGGTCGCGGCCAGCCCGGGGGCGACCAGCGGCAGCAGGATCGTCCACAGGATGCGGGCCCGGCTGGCACCGTCGATCTGCGCGGCCTCCTCGATCGACACCGGCACGGCGGCGACGAAGCCCCGCATCATCCAGATCCCGAAGGGCAGCGAGAACGCCAGCTGCACCAGGATCAGCGAGGCCAGGGTGTTGAGCCCGATGCCCGGCGCGAACCGGCCCGCGTCGCGGAACATGAAGAACAGCGGGATGGTCAGCGCCTCGACCGGGATCATCTGGGCGATCAGGAACATCACCATGATGGTGGTGCGGAAGCGGAAGTTGAACCTGGTCACCGCGACCGCCGCGAGGAAGACCACCAGCGCGGAGAGCACCACCACCGACAGCGCGATCACCAGGCTGTTGACGAAGTACCGGCCGAAGCCGTCCACGCTGAGCACCTGGCGGAAGCTCTCCAGCGTGGGGTGCGCCGTCCACGGGCGCGGGTTGAGCGACTGCACCTCGCCCTTCGGCTTGAAGGCCGAGAGCACCATCCAGAAGATCGGGAAGGCGGTGACGACGGCCACCAGGAGGGCGGTGGTGTTGGCGCCCAGGCGCCAGCGGCTACGGGCGTTCACAGTTCGTTCCCCGTCCTGCGCAGCGAGCGGATGTAGAGGACGGTCGGGATCACCAGGATCAGCAGCATGATCACACCGATGGCCGCGCCGAGCCCGTACTGGGAGGAGGCGAAGGCCTTCTGGTAGGCGTAGACGTTGAGGACCAGGTTCTGGCCGGCGATGCCGCCGCCCTCGGTCATCACGTAGATCTGGGTGAAGACCTTGAAGTCCCAGATGACCGACTGGATCACCACGATGGTCAGGATCGGCCGGAGCATCGGGGCGGTGATCCGGCGGAAGGTGGTCCAGGTGCCGGCGCCGTCCAGCGCCGCCGCCTCCATGACCTCGGTCGGGATCGCCTTGATGCCCGCGTACAGCGTCACCATGACGAACGGGAAGGAGTGCCAGACCACGACGGCGCCGACGATGAGGAAGGCCGTCCACTTGTCGTAGAACCAGTTGTACTCGTGGAAGCCGTCCAGGCCGATGCTCACCAGGGTCTTGTTGACCAGGCCGAGGTTGGTGTCGAACAGGAAGCTCCACACCGTCGAGCCGGTCATCGCCGGCGCCGCCCAGGCCGCCATCGCGGCGGTGGTCAGCACCAGCCGGGGCACCCGGCCCACCCGGGTCAGCAGCACCGCGAGAGTGGCACCGACGGCCAGGGTGGCGACCACGCAGAACGCGGCGAAGCCGATCGTCTGCAGCAGCACCGACCAGAACTGCCCGTCGCTCAGGATCTTCTGGTAGTTGCCGAAGCCGACGAAGCTGGTCGGCACACCGCCGGAGGCCTGCGCCTGGCCGAAGTCCAGCACGGACAGCAGTCCGAGCTGGTAGATCGGGTAGGCGACCAGCGGGATCATGATGACCGCCGCCGGCAGCAGGAGTCCGGGCGGGCGGCAAAGCCGTACGGGACCGGACAAACCGCCTCGCCCCCGCCAGGTGGGCGTCCGCATCGCCCAGCAGCTGAACGCCCAGCTCCCGCAGACGCATCCCGGCTACATCGCCCACGGAGGCGCGGACCT